>CAZTJA010000017.1:0-16996 GCA_964613745.1 uncultured Syntrophaceae bacterium | reverse complement strand
ACAAACCGGGTTTGTGGAAGGTGGCTCTTTATCTCGATGATCAGCTTGTACGAAGATTGTCTTTTACCGTCCGATGAGACTAAGCCGTTTGTTATTCTAAATTGTATATCGCACAAACAGAGATGTTTTAATTGAAGGTCAAGTATTATCATTTGAGTTGATAGCGTTATTTGTTGCTGAAGCAAAACTTGCTTACATCGTGAATTCCTGATACAATTTGTAAAATCATTTGAAGTTAGACAGTTGGTGAAAAATACCCGAATGAACATTAAGAGCTTATTATCGTCGGCCTGTATAGTTTTGCTTTTATGGAGCATCTCCTACGGTGACCAACTTTTTGCACCTGATGTTCTTATGAAAAAGGGAATTGCCGAAAAGACTGATGCAATAGGGTTGGCTGATACCCATTTGGGTATTGCATACCGAGATGACGGAGCTTTGGACAGCAACGGGTATTTCACTACTTTCAGTCAACCCGATAAATTCTTTGACACACCCGGT
Source organism: uncultured Syntrophaceae bacterium (assembly GCA_964613745.1). Lineage (GTDB taxonomy): Bacteria > Desulfobacterota > Desulfomonilia > Desulfomonilales > Desulfomonilaceae > CAZTJA01. Next base: position 16,495 of record CAZTJA010000017.1, on the reverse strand, counting down.
TTGAATTGCAGCGGGTTGGTGGTTTCGATTTCCAGGTTTCTGTTTAACCGCAATTTTACGTTGGAACAAGTCATGCGAGACCGCCTGGGTGATAGCGGCGACAACTCACCAATGGGGGCCGATTGGGATTTTGGATGGGATCTCGTCATGAATTTGGCGGAAGGGCATTCACCTAAAGTGATTTCCGCTGAAAATAAAGAAATTGATCTTCGAAAGGCAAACGGCCAGAACAGCAGAGGTTTTGATCTGCATGATCAAAATGCCTGGAAATCGGTTCTGACCCAAATGCGTCCAGGTAAAGTATATCTCGCCAGCATCAGCAAGCCCGGCCTGGAGCGAGGATACAAGATCATGCACTACCACGTAGTGCTCATGTTGCCGGATGATAAAGGGAATGTCTGGTTGTATCATTCTACACGCAGAAGCCAAGCACATAAAATGAACATTGCCAATGCTCAGGGGATGAACCGATTCATGAGTCAATTCAAGAATTCCCGGGCAGGAGATAACAAGAAAATCTTCATTTTGGAAGCTTCACTTGGTTCGGGACCATCTTCGGCAACCGATATGGACGCGAACAAGGGCTTGGAACAAGATAGAAGATCCTCGGCCACAATGACTGAATCTATGGACAATAGGCCGGTTCGGCCCGAAGAGACCGAAGTCGAGGAAAAGCCACTCCCAAGACCACCAGCCCAGGATAATGCACCCAAAACGGTTATCAATCATTTAGCGGGCAAAGCATATACAGCTTTTCCGGAATTAAAGACAAGTATTCCGAAGCTGGAAGATGCGGCGGATCCTCAGGTAAAATTTTCATTCTCCAATTACGGAGAGGTACCACGAAGTCTAAAGATACGAGTTAAGGGAGCGGGAACCGATGTAAACTATGAAGGACAGCTGGGGGCTCGTTCTCTGCAAGAGGTTATGTTTCCAAAGGATTTTCATGGTGCTGCCGCTTCGCTCAATATGGGCGAATACCTCGCCGAAGTTCGTGTTGACGGTAAACCGTGGGTCGGTAATGTGTTTGAAATAGGATTGCCTCGCGAAGCTGAACCAAAAATAACCGAGATGAAAGTGCCGTCGACGGTTCAATCCGGAAGCACTTTCACGATCCGGATTGTCGCTGAGAACAAAGGGGCTGAATCTGATTATGGTGGAATAACGGTATCTTGTCCTGAACCATCGGGTTTAAAGATTATATCTGCAAAACCGGGGAAACTGTTCCCTCCGGGGAGCACGGTTCTCTCAGTCACCACGGATCGAATCCGGACGAGAGTTCCCATGGCTGAGCGCTGGATTGAATTGTGGGGAGAAAATAAGTCATATGATATGACGGTTCAAATTCAGGCCGGTAGACCCGGCACATATCCCCTATACGTTCGATCTACATTGCGCGGAGTTAACGTGAAGAGCAGTGTTGTGTTAATGGATCCTTCGCAATCGCAAACGGTGGACCAACAGGGCTTCCCGGTTCACGTTCATCAGGTTACGGTACGCTGACTACTTGTCTGTAGGTGGAATAGTACTTACAATTCTTGGGAAGCATTTGATGAGTTAAACCGGAGAAAACCATGACTCGTATCACAAGTGTACTCTTGGCGACGTTTCTGCTGATTTCAACTGGAGGAGTTGTACATTCCGCTCCCAAGGAAGAACCGTGGTCGGAAATTGAGGCAAGAACTAAATTTTTGCGGACAAAGCACTATATCGAGGTGGTTAGGGTAGATTCGGAGGTTTTTACCAGCGCAAAGGCCAAAGGCGGCAAAGATGTTCCCGGCCCGTTTCCGGTTCACGTCATACTTCCAGAAGATTATGAACAAAATGTGAACAAGAGGTATGGAGTAGTCTATCTTCTTGGTGGAAAGTCCGGCTGGGACAATGGACCTGAACTCGGAGGGGCTACCTATTGGTCCGTCTGGTGCAAGGTGCCGCTGACCATGGACAACTTAAAATCAGGTGTACTGACTTCAGCATCATTTCAGGACAATGTAAATGATGAGGAACTGCGAATTTTCAATCAGTGGCTCAAAGAAGAACCGTATGAAGATGTGATAGTGGTATCACTCTGGAATCCTGGTGGTGGAAATACTGCCCGTTATGAAGACTACCTGATCGGCGAAGTCATTCCGTTCATCGACTCACATTATCGAACAGTGCCCGATCGGCGTTTCAGGGGAGTTGACGGAGCTTGTGCAGGAGCGGCCCAGGCTATTATGATATCAGCTCGACGTCCAGATGTATTTGCATACTGCGGTGGACAACAAACGGACCTTGGAAGCTATCCTATGACTCCCGATGTTTGGCGTTCAAATGCGGCTCGGATACGAAAAGCCGGAGGGATAACATACAATATAAACACGAACGTCAAGGACGGCTGCAACACATATAGTAATCACGGCCGACTTTACGATCTCGTTCAAGACATGCGAAGTTCCGGATTCCCCGTAGATGTTTCGGTTTTTCAAAGTTGCGGGCACGGGTATTGCGCCTACCGTTATCCAAATGGCCATCAAGCACTTTATTGGTTCGGAAAGCATTTCAAACGCAATATGCGGGCGTTGGGAATTGATCGCGAATTGAAGATTGAAAGAGCCGATCTGGCTTCCGGGCAAAGCCAGGATACAGTGAGAAGCGAAGGACGTCCCGGTGCACGGGAACTCTGGTGAAGATCTTTCATAGCGGGCTGATTAAGAAGTCTCAAATCAGCACCTATCTATTGCTGATCGCCACGTTTGTGTTAATTGTTATTGGCTGTAAAGAAAGTGAACAGCCCCGAGCTACTGTTCCGAGACCAATTCAGACGGTCGAAGAACCGGCCAACGCTCCCCGGACAGGTCCAAAAAAAACTCCGGATCAGATTGCGTCCATTCACCCCGATCTCCGGGAGAAGCGCCAGACCTTACCCACGAGTTTACCGAAACCTGATATCGTCTACGAACCCATAAAAGGCTACTCCGTTCCAGCAGAATACATGATCGTTCCTTCCAAAAACTACAAAGGCGCGGTGGCGGTGAGCCTCCCCCAGGACTACAATTCCAACCCCGGTCAATATTACCCACTGGTGATTGCGTTCGGGGGAGCAGGCGAATGTGCTCGCGTTCCTCGGGACGGAGCATTGGCTTGGCTCCATTATTATAAGGCGGACGATGCTGTTTCCGCATTGGGGCACAACAGGTTGGATTCGCGTGATTTCAAGGGTTTTGTTTCAGCCAAACACCTTGATTATTACAATGGATTGTTGGCCAGGTACCCCTATAAAGGGATCATACTGGCATGCCCCTCTTCGCCGTTGCCGGTAAGATTTCAAGGACCGGAAATGCCGGAATACGAAGAATACATAATGAATGAACTTATACCCGCTCTCAAAGACCGTTACCGAGTGTCACAGGGTAAAATTGGAGTTGACGGTGTTTCAATGGGAGGGGCGAGATCCATGTATTACGGACTTAAATATCCTGAAATGTTTGAGTCCATTGGTTCCGTCCAAGGCGCATTCGGTCCCTACATGGACCTTTATTCCTATTTCGTTCGGAACAACCGGAATTTGCTGAAGAATCGGCACATACAATTGATTACCAGCGAAATGGACGGAATGCTTCCGTCCGTTTCAAAAATGCATGCATTACTGAAGGAGCACGGAATTCCTCACAAATACCTCGTCCTGAAAGGGCCGCACGACTACATTTTTAATCAAGGCCCCGGAGTCCTGTCGCTGCTCGTTTTCCACAACAGATCTCTCAACTATTGATGATCCCAAGAGTTGGTCCATATGTTCAATGACATACATGCGGAAATGTGTCAGGGGCTTCGTGAACATCTTTTCACGGCAGGATCCGTCAGCATAGCCGATTCGGACAATATCATTTTTGAAGATCATGTTGGTTTTTTGGGTTCTTCGCTACCCGTTCCGACGGGACCTGATACGCTCTTCGATCTCGCCTCTCTTACAAAAGTTCTCTGCACGATGCCGTTGTGCATACTGCTCCAGCAAAACAATTGCGACTTTCTCGATACCTCCCTGAAGCATTGGTTCAATGGTGTGTCGGAAGAAAAAGCCAGGATCACCATTTCCCATCTATTGGCTCACTGTTCAGGTCTGCGGGCTTGGCGACCGTATTATCTCATGGATCTCGGCTCTTCTCCCCGAAAGCGGTGCTCGGAATTGATTTTGGGTGAGGATCTGGAATATCAACCTGGAACGCAATATGTGTATTCAGATTTGGGTTTTATTTTACTGGCCGAAATTCTCGAAAAAGAATTCTCACTACCCCTTGATACTGCAGTGAATGAGCATCTGTTCGACCCCTTGGGATTGAAAGGTGAAATCTTATTCAATCCATGGACGAACAATGTTGCCGTCACTCGAGAGGGGGATCGGATCGGTGCGGTCAATGATTTAAACACAAGAGCTTTTGGAGGTGTGTCCGGTCATGCAGGACTTTTTGGAACTACGAGGGCAGTCCAGAAAATAGGCAAGGAATATCTTAAGACGTTCAAAGGAGAGTCCGATATATTCCTGCGTCACATTATGGATCAATTTTTTTCTGTTGCCGGTTATGTTCCGGAATCCGGGCGAGCTCTGGGCATGGATACGCCGGCCCGGACGGGATCATCTGCAGGATCACTCATTTCAGCAAAAGCTGTGGGCCATACTGGATTCACCGGGGTGTCTCTCTGGATTGATCTTGATCGTGGAATATCTATGGTACTGCTCACAAACAGGGTAATTCGAGGCGAACCGGATATGAGAATAAAGGATTTCAGACCAAGAATTCACGACATGCTTATCAGGACTTTCGACGTGATTAGACGCGGGGACCAAATATAGCGGTTCCTATTCGGACTAAAGTTGCCCCTTCTTCAATTGCGGTTTCAAAATCACCGGTCATCCCCATGGACAGTTCTCCCATGTTGTCTTCTAAGAGGGCGGATTCCATCAACTCATCCCTGCATTCTCTCAGTTTGCGAAAAAACGGGCGAGCCCTTTCGGGCTGGTCAAAGAAAGGCGGGATGGTCATCAAGCCAATGAGCTTCAGGTGCTTGAGCGATCGAATATGTTGAATAAGACTGTTTATCTCATCCTGAGAAACTCCTGATTTCTGCGGTTCCTCTCCGACATTCACCTGGACCATGACTTCCACTTTCTTACCAATGCTATACGCATGCCTATCGAGCAGGTCTGCAAGCTCGATGCTATCAACTGTTTCAATACAATCGAAAATCTGAACCGCCTTGGATGCTTTGTTTTTCTGTAAGTTTCCGATCATGTGAAGTTTAGCGCCTGACGCACGCACTTCTTCGTGATGTTTGGCCGCTTGTTGAAGGTAATTGTGGCCGATTATTTTGACGCCTGAAGAAATTGCTTCCAAAACGGAATCAATTTCCTGGTTCTTTGCAGCCGCAACAAGCCGTACTTCCTCGGGAGTTCTTCCGCTGCGGAGAGCCGCTTCAGTGATACGCCGATTAATTGCTGCAGTTTTAGCGGCGATCATATTTTCTGTTTGCCTTGAGGAAATCGAAAATTCCCAATTCTTTAAGATCTTGGGCCAATTCACACAACGGTAGACCCACTACGTTCGTGTATGAACCATTTACCGATTCCACGATTCCGGCACCAATACCCTGAACGGCATAGGCTCCGGCCTTGTCCATAGGTTCACGAGAATCTACGTAGTCCCGAATTTCATCCGGCTCAAGTTCCCTAATTTTCACGTGTGACCGAACCGTCTTCGTCTTCATGACCGAGTTGTCGGAAGCTCGTATAACGGCATAACCTGTGTAGACTTCATGTGTTCGGCCCGAAATTATTCCCAACATGCGGCAGGCATCATCTTCATTCTCTGGTTTTCCCAGAATGGTGCCGTCAATTGCAACGATGGTGTCCGCACTTATGATGAACCCTGAATCCACTTTTGCGGCTATGTCCTTCCCTTTTTCAACGGCCAGTCTCCTGACGTGGTCCTCGGGTGACTCACCATTCGTGGGAGATTCGTCTATTCCGGACGGCATCACCTTAAACTCGACGCCTATTCTTGTGAGGAGTCTTTTACGACGGGGCGAAGCGGAAGCAAGAATAATTTCATTATCGGCATTTTTCATATGTGATCGCATTCAAGATGTCGGGACTTTGATTAAAAATAGCATTTGCGATCATGAAAATACAGATTGTCGTGCCGCCGGAAAAAAGTTCGTCGGTAAAATTCAATACGTGGATCATAATTGTCCGCAAATACTGGACACGGCTACATGTAATTGATATTAGATTCCCCGACACAGGAAAGGAGAGTTTTGTGAAATCGTTACTCATTACAGGATTTCTATTATGGGGGTGCATGATAATGTCCGTACAAAACGCGGATGCAGGAAAAGTAGTTACAACGCCGTCCGGGCTTAAAATCGAATATCAGGAACAGGGCACGGGTCCACAGCCACAGAAGGGCCAAACCGTTACGGTGCACTATACCGGCAAGTTAACGGACGGAAAAAAGTTCGATAGTTCCAAAGACAGGAATCAGCCTTTCAGCTTCACGGTTGGCGTCGGCCAGGTCATACCGGGTTGGGACGAGGGCCTGATGATGATGAAAGTCGGCGACAAAGCGACTTTAACCATTCCATCGGAACTTGGTTATGGTCCGCGGGGCGCGGGCGGTGTTATTCCTCCGAATGCAACTCTCATCTTTGATGTTGAACTCTTAGGCGTGAAATAGACATAGCCTTGAACAGCTAATCGGGGTATCGGATCGACTGTTTCGATCAGGTACCCTTTGTTTTTTCCTCCTGACTAACAAAGTAGAAAAAACGGCGGACGTATGGATCTGTGGATTGCTGTGATTCTCGGAATCGTCGAAGGTATAACGGAGTTTCTCCCGGTATCTTCAACAGGGCATCTTATATTGGCCGGTAGTCTCGTGAATTTTACCGGTGAAAAGGCAGCCTGTTTTGAAGTGTTTATTCAGCTTGGGGCAATTCTGGCCGTCGTGGTTCTTTATTACCAAAGATTCCTGCACCTCGTTCCGGTCTCTACCGATTGGCTTCATGAAAAGGGCTTTGCAGGGTTAAGAGGGGTTTCACTCCTGTTGATGACTTCTTTTCCGGCATTAATTGCCGGTGCTTTGGCACATAAAACAATAAAAACTCATCTATTTACGCCATTGACCGTCATGCTCGCATTAGGCGTGGGAGGAATAGCGATAATTCTCGCAGAAAAATTCAAGCCTGAGGCTTCGAGCGACAGTCTGGATGATCTCACGTACAAACAGGCCTTATTTATTGGGGTTTTTCAGTGTTTTTCGTTGTGGCCCGGTATGTCGAGGGCGGCAAGCACAATCATCGGAGGACTATTTTCGGGACTCGACCGCAGATTAGCAGCGGAATACTCATTTCTGGCCGCCGTGCCTATAATGATCGCTGCGACTTTATATGACCTGTACAAGACTTGGCATTTATTGTCGGCTGCGGATTTCAGTTTCTTTGCAGTGGGGTTTGTAGTTTCGTTCGTTTCGGCTATCTTGGCGGTAAAAGCTTTTATAGGTATGCTTCAGCGCTGGACGTTGGTGCCGTTTGCGGTGTACAGGATCGTGATTGCTCCTGTAGCTTTCATCTTTTGGCCTAACAATGGTTAGGGACGTGAAATGTACTAGCTTTCTCTTTCCCTGGTGAAATTGTCGCTGAAAAGGTCCGCATATTTGAGAATCCAGTCAATCACCGCTTCCATTCCCAAATCTCGACCGGCCTTCTCTGATTCAATCCATTTGTGTCGTTCAATCTCCTGGGCTTGAATCTGCAAATATTCTTTCGTGTCCATCTTGTTACCGAACCACATGTTAGTGGACGTAAGCCGAATTTCGTGCAAAAATCTCCTTCAGTATTTTTAGTCATACCATCTTAATATGTCAAGCAGTTATATGGCAGGACTAACAGCGGAGGAGTCATGGCCAACCCATTAAATGCGATCGCAACTCTCGGACAATCAGTCTGGTACGATAATCTGAGTCGAGAACTCTTAAAATCCGGCGAACTCAAGAGACTAATAGATGAAGACGGAATCACCGGCGTAACATCAAACCCCACTATTTTTGAAAAGTCGCTCAGTTCTGAAAAGATTTATGAGAATGATTTACATCTCTTGGTTGATTCGGGTCTCAATCCTTTACAGATTTACGAGGCTTTAGTAATTGAGGACATACAAGAAGCAGCCGATCTGTTGATGCCCATTTTTGAGGACTCAAACGGAATCGACGGTTTCGTCAGTTTAGAAGTGAGTCCGGAGCTTGCTTTTGATAAAGCGGAAACCATTGCACATGCCAAAAGGCTCCACCAGGTTGTCGGTAAGAAAAATTTGATGATAAAAGTGCCCGCCACGTCGCAGGGTGTAGAAGCGGGTCGGGAATTGATGATTTCCGGAATTAACGTGAATTTCACGTTGATATTTTCGTTGGAACAATACAAGGCGGTGGCTTCAGCTTACCTTCAGGCTCTTGAACAAATATTGCTCAATGGAGACAATCCGGGAAAGATTTCATCTGTGGCTTCTTTTTTTGTTAGCCGGGTTGATACCGTCATTGATCAGAGGATCTCTGATTCGGCTGATCCGACGGTGAAGGCTATGAGTTCGGAAATTCTCGGTAAGGCGGCCATTGCCAATGCCAAGTTGGCGTACGTCATGTACAAGGAGCTGTTTAGAGGGCCAAGATTTGCAAAGTTGGCTCTGCGTGGCGCTAAGCCTCAGAGAATCGTTTGGGCCAGCACTAGTACCAAAAATCCTGCATATCCGGACACGTACTATGTTGATCATCTGTTAGGTCCTGAAACCATAAACACTATTCCCACCGCAACTCTCAACGCTTTTCGAGATCATGGGATTCCGGTCTGTCGAATTGAAGATGAAGTGGATTCCGCTGAGCTACTGTTCTCAACTCTGGAAGGCATAGGAATAAGCATTCCCGAAATAATGGAAACTCTATTAGAAGACGGAATAAAGGCTTTTGCTGATTCGTACACGTCGCTCATTGCCGAAATCGAGCAGAAGCGGACACGCCTTCTCAGAGGCTGGGGGCACAGGTCGGCTTCCCTTGGAGACTTACAGCAGCACGTCGGAGAATTATACAATTCGTTCGATAGTGACAAGATCTCCGAGAGTATGTGGAGCGGTGATGTATCTATATGGTCGGATGATCCCGATAGCGGCATCGGTCAGAGATTAGGCTGGCTGCACATTATTGAAACGATGGCCGGAGAGGAAGAAAAATTAAAAGAGTTTGCAAACGAGATCAGAAACGAATTTCAACATGTTCTTCTTCTGGGTATGGGCGGCAGCAGTCTGGGAGCCGAGGTTTTTGTGTCATGTTTTCCAAGGGTGGAAGGCTATCCTGAACTCATCGTACTGGATACGACGGTTCCGGACACAATCTTCTCGGTGGAGCAACGAATCGATCTTAGCAAGACGCTATTCATTGTCGCCAGTAAGTCAGGCGGAACTATAGAAGTGATGTCGCTTTATAAGTATTTCAGATCCAGAATGGAGCAGTTGGTAGGAACTGCTGCCGGATCCCACTTTATAGCGATTACCGATCCAGGAACGAGCTTGGGGAAATTGGCGAGCGAAGCCGGATTTCGTCGAACTTTTCTCAACCCTCCCGATATCGGTGGAAGATTCAGTGCTCTTTCTTACTTCGGGCTTGTTCCTGCCGCCCTGATTGGGGTCGGCTTGAATAGATTGATTATGAGAGCCTTGCAGGCAGTTGAAGCAACCCTGCCGGATGTTCCTGCACTTGAAAATCCTGGAATATGGCTTGGAATAATCATCGGTGAAGCCGCCCGCCGAGGCAAAGACAAACTCACCATAATGATTTCCCCACCCATAAAGGACTTTGGTTTATGGTTGGAACAATTGATAGCGGAAAGTACCGGAAAAGAGGGCACGGGAATTTTGCCGATCGTGAATGAACCTATCGGGAATGTTGATTCCTATGGTGATGATCGACTGTTCGTATACCTGAGACTTGACGGCGATACGACCTACGATCAAGCTGTTGTAGATTTGGAAAAATCTGGATTTCCCGTCGTTACCCAGAGATTGCATACTGAATACGATATTGGACGTGAAATGTTTCGATGGGAATTTGCCACGGCAGTGGCAGGCATTATCTTGAAAATAAATCCTTTTGATCAGCCTAATGTACAAGAGGCAAAGGATGCCACAAAAAAGCTACTTTCCGTTTACAAGGAGCAAGGGAGACTGCCTAAGGTGGATCAGTTACAGGTCTCAGACCCCGGTTTTGATAAATCTTTGACTGATTACTTTGCAGATGTGAAGGCGAAAGATTACGTGGCATTGAACTGTTTTGTGACGCCGGAACCATTGATAAATGAGAGTATAAACAAAATACGCGGCATGATCAGGGACGGATATAAGGTGGCGACCACCGCAGGTTTCGGACCACGTTATTTGCATTCTACCGGGCAAATCCATAAAGGCGGTGCTCCGAACGGTTGCTTTATACAGATCACGGCAGCCGATCAACAGGACATGAAAATTCCGGGTGATTTCTTTTCATTCGGAGTATTGAAAGATGCTCAGGCCACCGGCGATTTGGAGGCTCTCAAGGTAAAGGGCCGAAGAATTGTTCGGGTTCATTTGAACGCTCTAGAGGAGATCGAAGAGTTGTCAAACGCTATCGAAAAAATATGTGAGGAAAAGCCCTGATATGAACGGATACAGATTGAAAACGGATCGCGAATTAAGTCCTTACCAAAGACGTGTAGAGCAAATAGAAAATGTCATTCTCTGTGTGGCGGAAGTTGAAAAGATGGTTTCTGAAATAGGCAAAAATCTGTTTCCCGGATTGGAACGGGTCGTGAAAAAGACCATCATAAGACGCAGAGTTGCGAGTCTGCCCTGGAGATCCAAGACCGGGTTTCAGAGATAAATGACCCTGATAAGCAGCTCGATCTTCATCGAGCTGCTCAAAATCTATATGTTTTCGCCCCGCATTCAAGAGTAATTGACCGTTAAAAGCGTTCTAATCATCATTCCGATGTTAATTTTTTCATGAAAGCTTTGAATTTTTCAGTGTTTCTAACGGAATTCAACATTGGATCCGTCTGAATTTTACTTATATTGGCATAGCCTTTGTTCACAGCGGTTTCCAACGCTGAAACAGCTTCCTCGTTTCGGCCCATCATTACGAAAATGCCGGCAAGATTGTAATAATTGGCCGGGTCCCCGGGTTCCGCTTCTACGGCTTTCTGCATCCATGAGAGAGCCTGAACCGCATCGCCCTTGATGGCGTAATGGACTGCTCGGGGGCTATAAAGAGCTTGCGCATTGCTCACCTTTGACATTCCTCTGTCCAAAATAGTGCCGGCCTCGGAAATCCTACCTTGCTCAAGGTACAAAATGGCCAAATTTGCATATGCCTCAGGAATTGGCGAATCCGAATTTAGAATAGCCGAGTAGAGGTTTTCAGCTTCAAGTCGATTACCGGACTTGCTTTGAGCGACCGCTAGGGCGAATAGCATTTGAGGATCTTTGCCCGACAAATCCACTGCTAAACAATAAGCTTTAATCGCGTCTTTGAATTTGCCTTCTTCCAGAAAATAGCTCCCCAGCATCTTCTGTATTTCTGCACTCTCGGGAAAATTGCCTGCAGCTCTTTCAAGTGCCGAGCGGGCTTCAGCGGTTTTCCCTGCCCATTTTAATGTCTTGGCCAAATTGAGATCTCTGAGTGCAAAAAACTTGGAATCAAACTTGCTCATTCCTTCTGTGAATATGTTTTGAATGTCCGAGGAATCCAAAGTCTTAGCTGGATGAAAAAGTTTGTGCCGGACAAGATGGGAGAATATCATCTGGGCTAATGCCTGGTGCCCTTCTATCGTGGGGTGAACGTGATCGAGAAAACACTCGTTTCCAGGTATTCCGCTCATGTTACCTGCTGCAATTGCCAATTCTTCAATACGTCTCTTATATGGAATAAGGGCCACGCCTTTTTCCTGGGTCACCCTCTGAAGCTCGCGTTCGAGATTGCTGGGAATTCTCAGAGGACATATGTCCAAATCTTTTGCCGTGACGAAATTTTCTCGTGCGGATTCTCGCGCACCATTTGCCAGCAGAGACTTGGCGAAAAGAAACCGTGTCTGAGCATGCTCAGGATCTTCTTCCGTCAACTGTTTAAGTTCAGGTTCTCTCTCCTTTATTTCCCCGTTATCCAATTTCCTTGCGATTGTGTCGAGAGCTTCCGAAATTCTTCGCCTGTCCTTTGGAAGGATATGCTCTGAAAATTCGGACTTAAAAGGTGAAAAATCTTTGAGATTGGATGCCGGTTCAATAAAGATAATCGGTACACCCTTATCATTACATAGGCGTATCATACGTTCTATGTTGTAAGCAAAATGGTCCGCTACTTGTTTATTGAATGCCCGATCCCGAAAATAGAGATCTAGACCCGAGCTTCTATCGAGGATTGCTGATACTTCCTCCTGGAGAATAGGTTTCAGTCCCTTCGATTGCTCCTTTTGGTTATTAGCTGCGGTGGACGAAGGCATTTCATTCTTTTTTGAAACATTCGAATAGGCCTGTTTCATAAATCGATAAAGGTTCAGTTTGTCTAATTGGGATTCAATGAAAAACAATGTGCTTTTATCGAAGTATGTAGAGTAGGTGCGGCGTTCGAGAAACTCATTTTGTCCGGTGTAAACAACCATGAGGTCCGGTTCATATTCAAGAGCTTCGTTTATGAGAGGCACAATTCGATATGAAGCGTAGGAGATGCCCCCTAAGTTAATTACTTGAGCGTCTCGTCCCTCCGCTGTTGAATGATTGAGAAGATCACCAAGCCAACGAGGAAACGAACTACCGGCATCAAAAGGATGACCATATGTGGTGGAGCCTCCGAAGCAGAAGACTCGATAGGTGGTGGCGGGTTTTTTTGCGGGAAAGGAAACATCGTTAAAATACTTGAGCCTATCCGGGGATATCCGGGCGATGCCGTCCTGTACTGTAAACAGGTTTTTCGACCCGGAAAATTCTATGAACGGATCGGCATCTTTCGGGGCACTAGGTATTCCCGCAACTCGCAAGAGAATTTCGGTCATGGCAAGAAGAGCAGCGGCAATTACCAGTCCAAAAACAATATCTCTCCAGAATGAACTTGGTTGCCGAGTGTCAAGCGGTTCTTTAGTTGATGGATCTTTTTGATCATGGGTGACGGGTTTCTGTAATGATTTTGGCTTGTTCGTGCGGTTTTTCTTTTTCATGCTATTTTTTGATTGAAATGTCCATCATTTGTAAGTTATAGTGAAGTCACCGCTTTATATATGGAGGATGTGTTGAGAAGGAAGTTGGCTGTCCTGATTTCCGGAATCCTGTTTACCGTAAGTCCGATTTTGTACGCAGACGCTCAAGTGAAATGGTCGGCTCCCAATGAACAATATCCCAAGCAATGGACCGTCTCGCCGGAGCCACCCAATTACTATCGGCAGTCAAATCAAAACGGTGATGGAAAGCCGAATCCTAATGAAGGTTCCGAACAAACCTCTACGCAGAATCGTGTTCCGCAACCGGGTTTTTCAGGTAATCCGTTTTACGGAGGTATGCGGTAATACTTCGGTTTGGTCCAAGTCGCTCAATTCCAATCGGAAATGATACTTTTTACTTGGTTCACGCATTCTGAAATCGGGACGAGTTCGACGTTTTTCGTTCTTCGATTTCGCAATTCCAGTTTTGATTCGGCCAAAGCTTTCTTTCCGACGGTGATACGCACTGGGATTCCCATTAAATCCGCATCCTTAAACTTCACACCCGGTCTTTCGTCACGGTCATCAATTAATGTGTCTATACCTTCGGCCCATAGTTCCCGATAAATTTTTTCTGCGGCCTCATCGATTTCAGGGCTCTTGGCTCCGACCGGTGTAACGATTACCTGGAATGGAGCTATAGGCGGCGGGAATATAATTCCATCTGCATCATTGTTTTGCTCAATTGCAGCAGCCACCGTTCTGCTTACCCCAATTCCGTAACAACCCATGATCATTGGTCGTTCTTGGCCGTCGCTGTCGAGGAAAACCGCATTCATGGATCTTGAATATTTGGTACCCAGTTTAAAGATATGTCCCACTTCGATGCCCTTTGTCAGCATCAGCTTTCCGGTGCACCTAGGACAAAGGTCACCTTCGCGGGCGTTCCTGAAATCTCCGTACTCGTCTACACGAAAGCCCGTTTGGGGATTGACGTTCATAAGATGAAAATCTTTCTCATTGGCTCCAACAACTGCGGTTCCCATTCCGGCTATCGTATGGTCGGCTAATATGGTTATTTGCTCAAGGCCCACGGGACCTGAAAATCCCAAAGGACCGCCGGTGATTTCCACGATGGTTTTCTCATCAGCGAGGGCTATTTCGGAAACATTCAGATGATTCTTCAACTTAGTTTCATTGAGTTCCTGATCACCTCTAATGAGCACGGCAATTACGCCCTTTTCCGATTGGAGTATGAGCGTCTTGATCAAATCCTCCGGTCGCACTTTTAAGAATGATGATACCTCTTCTATTGTTCTCATTCCGGGGGTTTCAACCTTTTTAGCTGGTTCACCCACGGCGGTAAAATCAGTTTTTGACGCCCTAATCTCGGCTTTTTCCATGTTCGCTGCGTAGTCACACGAATCACACGATACAATGGTGTCTTCGCCGGTATCGGCAAGCACCATGAACTCGTGGGAAAAACTCCCCCCGATCGGACCTGAATCCGCCTCTACCGCGCGAAATTTTAATCCGCACCTCTGGAAAACGCGTTTGTAGGCCTCCCACATGACTTGATACGACTCATCTGCAGCGGAATCGGAGGCATCGAAAGAATATCCATCCTTCATTGTGAATTCGCGACCACGCATCAATCCAAATCTCGGCCGAATTTCATCTCTGAATTTAGTCTGAATTTGGTACAAATTTATGGGCAATTCCCTGTAAGATCTCACGTCTCGTCTGACCAGATCCGTAATGACTTCCTCGTGCGTAGGGCCCAAACAACTCTCACGATCATGCCTATCCTTAAATCTTAGAAGTTCGGAGCCATAAATGTCCCACCTACCGGATTCCATCCAGAGTTCGGCCGGCTGCACCATAGGTAGGAAGACCTCTTGGGCTCCAGCAGCATCCATTTCTTCTCGGACTATCTGCTCCATTTTACGGAGCGATCTACATCCTAGAGGCAAATACGAATACACTCCTGCAGTGAGCTTCCGAATCATGCCGGCCCGGAGCATAAGTTTATGGCTGATAACCTCCGCGTCTGCGGGATCTTCTTTGAGGGTCGGGATATGGAAACGGGACATTCGCATAATAATCACCTTATAAACTGGAAAGGCATGTCACATTGTAAACGTTCAAGATACCACGTACAGGCGGGGAATCCAATTTTTTGTTATAATAGGATCCACCGGCAATTCTAAACCAGGATGCATAATGTCACCCCTCTTAAATTCAAAGGAAATCTTGTTGCGTGCTGAAGAGGCGCATAGACTTCTCCATGCCTGCTGCCTATGCCCCCGCGAATGCGGAATTGACCGGACCAAAGGTGAACACGGCTTTTGCGGAATGGGGCCTGATTTAAAAATAGCGGCGGCATTGGGTCATTTTGGTGAGGAGCCTCCTTTAAGCGGCGAAGGGGGCGCAGGCACAATTTTTTTCTCAGGTTGTAACCTCAAGTGTATCTATTGCCAAAATCATCAGATCAGTCATGATCTTTTCGGCAGCTTCATTTCTTCCGAAGATCTCGCCGATAAAATGATCAAATTGCAGTTGCAAGGGTGCGAGTGCATCGATGCGGTTTCACCAACACACCAAATACCTGAAATCTTGGAATCCCTCGCCATTGCAGTTGAGAAAGGGCTAAAATTACCGCTGGTCTGGAATTCCAATGCATACGAGCGCATTGAAGTCTTAGAATTGCTCGACGGAATTGTCGATATCTATTTACCGGATCTCAAATATGCTGCTGATTCATTGGCTCATAAATTCTCAGGGGTTGAGGATTACGTAAAAACTGCTCGAACTGCCATAACCAAAATGCATCGCCAGGTCGGCAATCTTCAATGTGATGAATATGGAAAAGCCACAAGGGGCATCATCGTAAGACACCTGATTCTCCCGAACGGAGTGTCCGGATCTAAGGAAACTCTCACGTGGTTGCGAGAAAATTTCAGTGATGAAATCTTTATTTCATTGATGTCTCAGTACTCTCCATTACATTTGGCGACAAACGGCAATTTGCTCGACCGAAAAATCACTCAAAAAGAATATGATGATGTCGTGGATTTTGCATGGGAACTGGGTCTTGAAAATTGTTTTGTGCAGGATTTTGAGTCACAAGAATTAGGAATTCCGGATTTCACGAAATCCGATCCGTTTAACTGGAAGATGGAACCCGTAAGTTGACAACTTTCCAATCGGATTGTAGTCTCGTTTCGTGATTGCTCCGGCGAAAACTTTCATGCTCTTG
>CAZTJA010000016.1:0-39850 GCA_964613745.1 uncultured Syntrophaceae bacterium | reverse complement strand
AGTGTGACAAATGCGGATACATAAGCTTCGATTTCAACCATATTTGTCCAAGCTGCCAGAAAGACATCACGAGTACGAGGAGAAAACTGGGCCTCTATTACGAGGAACCGGAAGTAAACTTTGAAGATTACTTCACAGGCGGCTCATCGTTATATAAAACTGCTCCTGCAGTTCGCCGTGATGAAGCTGAATTGGAGATTGATTCAGCAGATGAATTCGAATTCACCCTTGATGATTGATTCTAGCGGATCCGTCATTCATCTTCCAGGGGCCACATTCCCCGTTGCTGCAGTATCTCTCTAAGTGCCTTTAGGGCGTTATTTACAACGGGCATTCCTCCATATATTCCACATTGAAAAATTGTCTCAGCGATGTCCTTGGGATTGCACCCTACATTCAGAGCCGCCCCCATATGAAGTTTTAGCTCGTCTGTTCGCTCCAGAACAGTTAAAGCCGCAACAGTTATGAGTTGGCGAGTAGAATGAGGAATCTTTTCGCGAGCATACATCTGCCCAGTGATAAACAACGAGAGGTCCTTTGCAAGTCCCTTATCAAACGATCGCCACAAATCAAAAGGTCGTTCCTCGTCCATGCCGTCGAAATACAATTTTGCGACCCGTGCAGTCCTGGCTTTAAGATCTTCTCCCATGCGCCCTCCAAGAAAATAATGCTAAATGAGATCCAGTGTCAGTCCATCATGAGGAACCAGTACTCCCCCAGGTAACCTATAATCTTTCCAGACTGTTTTAGAGATTTCCTCCCAATCAGATTGACACAAAGGGATCCGGTAAGGAATATTTTGTAAGTTAGTTAGAGGTGATTTCGGTTCCAGCTTTTTGAGATAGGAATTAGCCTTGTCATCAGGCACCCAATCGCCGTCGGATATGTGTACAAAGCATGTAAGACGAGGATTCCACCTTTGAATGTATTCAAGAGACCTTTGAAAGCTCATGTGAAAAGGTCGATTATAATCAGGCTCATTGAACCAATGAGATTGCATGACAAGGATGTCTGCGTTTTTCAAAATTTGCGGCTCATTCTCAATGCTCATAAAATCTGAGGTATATACCATCTTCGATTGACCATGAATGATGTACCCTACCGATCCTGCCGCCGTTGGCCCATGGAACGTCTTAAACGGAATAACTCTTGTTCTCAATCCTTGGATAGCTTCGCCCGGTACAACAATTTTTTTTGTGATGAGAGATCCTATTAGGTATCCGAATCTCGGCTCAATTCCTGACCAAGTCTGTTCCGTCGCACACACGGGAATCGGCATCCATGATTCTTTTGGGACGGATCTCCTGTACGCGAGCAAATCATCCAGACCCAAAAAATGATCACCATGCTCATGGGTAATCAATACAACGTCAGGGCGACTCACGTTGGATTGAATCAATTGAGAGCGGATATCCGGCCCACAATCTACCAATATCTTTTCATCGCGTGTAGCGACGAAAAGGCAAGTCCGAGTTCTCTGCTCTTTTAATTGGCCCAACTTTTCACATATCTTACAATCACATGTGTGTTCGGGGATGCACCAAGCAGCGCCTGTCCCAAGAAACGTAATCCTCATTTCCCGTTCCCCCTAAGATTGGGCGTATTATTATTGTGGTGGAAACCGCTGGTCGGGAGAAAAATCCAAAACAAGCCGGCAGCAGTTCGCGCACAAAAGGCGATATCATTTGCTTGGGATTTTCAAATGGATTATTTGCCGCGGTAAACAATTAAGCCGTGTGTGAGATCATACGGGGAAAGAGCTACTGTTACACGATCGCCTAAAAGAACCTTTATCCTGAACCTTGACATCCGGCCTGAAAGCTTAGTCCGGATGCTTCTGCCGTCATCCGTCTCAACTTGATACATGCCACCGGAATGCACTTTGACGACGGTTCCTTCTACTTTGACATTGTCGTCTCTACTCACGTAATCACTTCCTCTCATCCTTATACATGGCCGAAAGGCCCTTCAAAAACTTTATAGGAGTAACACTCATCAATTTCTTCTGTCAAATCATCTTTGCGTAAGTTTCACGGACTCTATTCAAATCCTCTGGTGTATCGACCTCTATTGAGTCGAATTCCGTCAAAACCGTTTTAATCTTGTATCCGTGTTCGATAGCTCTAAGCTGCTCTAACTTTTCCGCTGATTCCAGTTCTCCCTGGGGCAGTTTAGCGAACGCCTGCAAGAAATCATACCGATACGCATAAATACCATGGTGCTTGTAATAGGGGCGAATCGCTGCGTCTCTGTAATAGGGAACAGTGGATCTGGAAAAATACAGAGCGAAACCTTCGGAATCAAAAACTGTTTTCACCGCGTTCGGGTGCGTTATCTCTTCGTCCCGAACTATTCGGTATATCAAAGTGCTCATTGGAATTTCAGGGCTATTGAGTAAAGGTCCCACTACTTCTTTGATCATCACCGGTTCGAACAGTGGTTGATCGCCCTGAATATTTACCACGATATCCGACGGTTTCATGTTGATGGAAGCAGCAGCTTCAGAAATCCGGTCAGTCCCGGAACGATGCGTACTTGCAGTCAGAATGAATTTGCCGCCCTGTCTCTGGACTTCAAGACCGATTTGCTGAGAATCCGTTGCCACAAACAAGTCATCCAAAATCCCTGAGGATATCGCCCGTTCGTATACCCTCATGACCATGGACTTCCCTGCGATGTCCGCTAAGGGCTTTCCTGGGAATCTGCTGGATTCAGCTCTAGCGGGAATGAATCCGACTATCTTTTCGGTCGCCATTCTAGCCTTGAATAAAAATTTACCAAATATTAAACCTCAAAAGGTAAACATCACGAAATAGTGCGCTATCAGGAGAGAATTTCCTCAGCGGTTACCTGCAATTCCATAACGATCTTTCTAATCAGATCTTCATCCATTTGCAAAGAAACGGGCATTACAACGAGTCTTGATAAAATCTCGGTGCTCTTGGGCAGCATATCCGGAGAGTAATCAATCTCTCTATCGTACACGGGGCCGCCAAAGGGATAAGGCCCAGGCCAAGCAGTCTTCTTCTCAATAAGGTGTTCCCATTTCGGGAGAAAATGCCAAAGATTGTTCCTGAAGTAAACAGCGGCTATTCCTTTTCCCGCTATAGCTTTATGAAATGCCTCGGCCTTTTGGGAATCGGGCAGGAAGAAACAGATGTGAGTAAAGCTGTCTTTACCATTCTCCGGGATTTCCCTCATGGTAATTCCTTCGGAGCTTTCCAAGGCTTCACGTATTAGAGACTGGTTCTGCTGTTGACGTTGAATCATTTCATCCAACTTGGAAATTTGCCCCAGTCCAACAGCCCCCTGCAATTCGTTCATCCTGTAATTAAATCCAAGGATACTTCGACCTTCCAATGCCCTGGAGACCTCAGGATTGTGATCATGTCCGTGATCGGCATATTCGGATGCCCTGACATATAGTTCCCGATCATTGGTTATGATCATCCCACCTTCTCCAGTGGTGAGAGTCTTGTAAAAGTCGAACGAGAATGTTCCCATGTCTCCCCAAGTACCGAGCTTTTTGCCTCCGACGGCCGCTCCCAGCGCTTGAGCGGTATCCTCAATAACTTTGATGTTATGGCGTTTTGCTATATCAATGATTTCCTGAATTCTTGCGGGAGAGCCGAGCATGTGAACAGGAATTACTGCCTTTGTTCGGTCGGTAATCTTTCGTTCAAAATCGAGCGGGTCCAAATTCAACGTATAATCTATTTCTGCGGGAACGGGAACTGCACCCGCCTCGATTATTGCTTCAAAAGTAGCAATAAAAGTAAACCCTTGCGTGATTACTTCGTCTCCCGGCCCTACCCCTAATGCAGCCAGCGCTACTTTGAGTGCAGCCGAACCCGAAGTAACTGCGTGTGCATAAACCGCTCCGGTGTATCGTGCAAATTTCTCCTCAAATTCCCGGACCTTGTATACACCTTTTCGCTCATTCTTGAATTCATATCTGAAGAGAACACCGGTATTCATTA
Organism: uncultured Syntrophaceae bacterium; assembly: GCA_964613745.1. Taxonomy (GTDB): domain Bacteria; phylum Desulfobacterota; class Desulfomonilia; order Desulfomonilales; family Desulfomonilaceae; genus CAZTJA01. The sequence continues at coordinate 35,870 of CAZTJA010000016.1, read as the reverse complement.
CCTCGTTGACGTGTTCTTTTTCCGCTTCTCCCAACCATTCATAGCCAGGCATTATTCCTCCTGTGCATCGTCGCCGGTCTGCAGCATCTGAGGCGCGAGGCACTCAAAACTAATGTGCCGTGAGGAGACGAATTGGTCAATAATTTTCGCCAAAAGCTTGGAAATAAATGGCTTCCGCTTCCATTTCTCCAAGAAATCTCGGATTGTTTTCCACCGGCCTAGTCACTTTTAAAGCAGCTTCCACCATTCTTGGAATATCTTCCCGGGGAATCTCCGTTTCGCCTAAGGACGGTATGCCTATATCTCTGCACAAGGTCATAACTGCCTCTACCGCTGAATCAGCCGCCGCTCTTAGGCTAACTGATTTCACATCTTCGTCAAGAGCTTCTGCTATCATGGCAAATTTGTCTTGAGCAGCCGGTAAATTGAAATCCATCACAAGAGGAATAAGCATCGCATTTGCCAGTCCGTGCGGAATCCTGTAAAAGCCGCCAAGTGGATAAGCAAGTGCGTGAGCTGCGCCCACACCGGCATCCGCCAATGCTATTCCGGCCAGTAGGCTACCCATTAACATATTTTCTCTGGCCTTAAGATCGCTGCCATTGTAAACGGCAGTCCGCAAATTTCTGGAGATCAGCCTAATTGCTTGTAGTGCAAGGGCATCAGTGAATACGGTAGCTGATTTACTGGTCATGGACTCAATAGCATGTGTTAAAGCGTCCATTCCGGTGGCGGCCGTCACGGGCGGTGGCAACTTAAGAGTTAATTCCGGATCTAAGAGCGCAATATTAGGATATAAATGAAAACTGTTGATTCCGCCCTTCGCCTTTGTTTCCCTATTCGTGAAAACCGCGGTGAACGTGACTTCCGAACCCGTACCGGATGTTGTAGGTATCATTATCGTTGGAACGCCGGGGTTCTCCACCTTATCCAATCCGATATAGCTTTCGGCCGATCCTTCGTTGCGCATCAGTATGGCGGCGGCTTTTGCCGTATCCATCACTGAGCCTCCGCCCATCCCGATTACCACGTCGGTACCTTGAGATCTGCCGACGGCTGCGGCTCCCTCTGCGTTATCAAGATAAGGCTCGGGTTCAACATCCGTATACACTGATCCCGTTAGGCCTGCCGAATTCAAGTAACCAGCGGCCGCATCAATTATGCCGATATCTTTCAAGGCTATGTCGGCTATAAGCAAATATTTTTTAGCGTTCATGGAGGCTGCTGTTCGGCCAAGCTCCTCAAGCGCACCAATTCCAAATACAATCTTAGTTTTCAGAGAAAACGTATTAATGTTCATCGGCATAAGTTGACCCTTTACCCACTGATCCCTAGAATCAAAGCGCCAAGTTTATAACAGAGTTCACGCTGTTGAGCAAGAAAGATCTTACATTTGAAAATGTAGTATGCTATTGAAAGAAGTTTAAGGAAAATCCACAGGTTCAGGAGGCTTTTCCGGTGCTGGAAATTTTAAGTAAAGGCTTCAGAGACGTAAGGCAATACCTGCAGGGTAAACGGACATTGTCCGAGGAAAACCTCGGCGAAGCCTTGCACATGATTCGTGTTTCCCTCCTCGAAGCTGATGTTGAGTTTCAGGTCACCAGGCAATTTCTGGAGCGCGTCAAAGAAAAAGCTCTTGGCGAAATTGTTCAGGTAAGTGTCAAATTCCGTGACAAGAGCATGAAGGTCTCACCGGGAGATCATTTCATCAAATTATGTCATGATGAATTAGTCGGCTTAATGGGTCCGGAAGACGCTTCACTAAGTCTCAAGACAAAACCGGTAAGCACAATAATGATGGTAGGCTTGCAGGGTTCCGGAAAGACCACAACTGCGGCCAAATTGGCGAAGTACCTTATCAAAAAAGGGCGCAGGCCGATGCTTGTCGCTGGTGACGTGTATAGACCGGCGGCCGTGCAACAGTTAATGAAACTCGGGTCCGATTTAAACGTGCCCGTGTTTAAAGATGGGGGGGCAAATCCGCCTGAAATTTGCCGTAAATCTCTCGAACACGCTCAAAACATTGGATGCGATACTGCCATCTTCGACACCGCCGGCCGACTTACGGTAGATGAGCCGTTGATGGAAGAATTGAGGCAGATTCAAGAATTCACATCTCCTGAAAACGTGATTCTCGTATGTGATGCCATGATCGGTCAAGAGTCCGTTGGGATTGCGCGATCGTTCAACGAACGTATAAGGCTCACGGGTTTTATCCTGACCAAGCTCGACGGTGATGCCAGAGGTGGTGCTGCCATCTCCATAAAACAGGCCACCGGTGTTCCCATCAAGTTTGTAGGAATGGGAGAAGGTCTGGACCGCCTGGAGGAGTTCCGGCCCGAGGGATTGGCATCAAGGATACTGGGATTTGGCGACGTCGTTGGCCTCGTTAAAGATTTCGAGGAAGTGGTTGACGAGAAGAAGGCCGAAGAAGACGCCATGAGAATGCTAAAAGGCGATTTCGGCTTCGACGATTTTCTTAATCAAATTCGTTCAATTAAAAAAATGGGGCCGCTCCAGGATCTTATGGAAAAACTCCCTTTCTTCCCTGGAGGTATTCCCGCTCAAGCAAAGGTGGATGATTACGAGTTAGTCAGAATAGAATCGATAATCAACTCAATGACACCAAAGGAGCGCAAGACACCCGACCTCATCAGCGATAGCCGAATATCGCGAATTGCTAAAGGTTCCGGTAGAAAAGAATCGGAAGTCAAGGAACTTCTTGGTAAATTCAAAGACATGCGTGATCTCATGTCTGCTATGGGTGGAGGCAAACTCCGGGGACGTTGGAAGGGATTAAAAGGAATTAAGAAAATGCTTTCAGGTGGAATGCCGGATCTCGGAATGCCGGAATCACCTGTCGGCGGCATGAACCCCTTCGGTATGCCCGAAGCCAAAAAGGGAAAAATAACCACCAAAAAGACGTTAGAGAAACAAAGAAAAAAGAATAAATTGGCCAAACAGGCAAGAAAAAAGGGTAAGAAAAAGTAGACGAAAATCGTATTTGACTATATAGAAATAGAATTGCGATTGTTATGCGGTTGATTGAAAAGGTTCGGAACGGAATTCAAATAACTATGGAGGAGACAGAATGATCCTAGAACTCATAGGCATGATTTTTCTGGGTTTACTCAGTGCAGTTTTGAGCTTTTACAACAAGAACTACTATGTTCGAATTTTTGATGACATTCTCGGACGAGAAGAGGACCAGAATCTTGCAGTCAGGGTAGGCAGAGGATTTCTTTACGGTTTTCTGTTTCCGATATTTTTTGCGCTAATCCTTTTTGCTTTAATGGCTTTGGTTTCATTTCTGATAGTGGCCGGCATAGTTGCGGCCGTGGTGTTCGTGCTGGTATGGATTATGGAAAAACTTCTACCGAACGAGTGGATCGGAGATTTAATATTGAATGTTTTTTCCAAAGTTGGATTCCACGTACCTTCTACCACGTCAAACGTTCCGGCTCCTGCAACACAGACTTTGCCGACTCCGGTGGCCACCTCTGAATCTACTCCGACTCAATCCGATAAGACGGAAACCCCGACTCAGTCCTAAGCCAATATAGCTGCGGAGCGCGAATTCACGTTCCGCAGCGCTGGTTCTCACATACTTCATGATCGTTGATTTTACGGATCTAAGCCGGTAAGTATTACCCGTGAACAGTATTTCTTTTCGCGAGTAAGAAAGCTTGAAATACCTGAGACACGCAATTTCACGAAGTCTGGTCTTGATTGCCTTTTCCTTTTGGGTCACAGTCTCATGTGTGCCCTTCATAAAAGATACGAAGTCCACTGAAGTAACTCCACCGAAGGCCGAAGAAAAAGCTGACCTAGAAAAGTCCACTAAGGCCATTGCATCCGGTAACCGTTTGGAATCAAGCCAAAGCTCGGCGAACCCAGACAGCAAGAAGGATGTAATCGCAACGGAAAAGGTCGAAACGAATTTTAAACGGCACGACCATTCGGGATACGTCGGAAAGATAAAGGCAAAAGCCATTGATCTGGTCAACAAAGATCCGGAAGCTCGGTATGCTAGGCTTTGCAGAGACACCGTAACCGATCAATGGTCATTAAGCCTGTATCGGGTTCATGACAAGTTTTTCACGTTTACCGTCTATGTGTGGGATGACATCGACGCGGAATTTGTAAAATCACTAACTTCGGAGACCCGTCCAATAAGCGGATGGAAGCAGCATCTTGCTTTTGCGGCCGATGCAAAAGAGTGTACTGTTCTTAAAGGTCGGGATTAAACTTTCTGATACTGCTCAGATTAGGATATGTTCCCAATAAAATCATTTTCTTACTGAAATACATAAACTAACTTGTTGATTTATTTTTGATTTCAGGCTAATAACCTGTTGGATTTTTTGTGTAAGAATGAATCGATCCCAATTGAAAGAAGCCGAACAAAGCTAGCCAATGCCGGCGTGGAGGAGCTCAATGTTTAAGTTACTAAGTATAAGAAAGTGGACGTGCTTGGCTTTGATGTTATGCATAGCATTTTCAGCGAGTGGTTCGATTTGCTTTGGTGAACAGACCAGGGATCAGTGTCGAGAATGCTGTAGAAGTCAAGGACTCGATGAATATTATACGGATCAATGTATTTTAAAATGTTTTAGAAATTCCGACCATTGTCAGGCTAAACCAAGCAGAGAAGCGCTTCCGCCAAAACCGGAACCTCGTGAACGTGTTGCTGAACCGGCACCTCAGAATCCCCAGCCGGCTCCTCCTCCGCAACCGCGAGCAGTGCAACCTCCGCAGGATAGGCCTGTTCCGGCTGCAAAGCCCAGACCCGCACCGGCTCCCGTTCAATCCGGTTTCAATTGGCCCAATCCCCTCAATCTAGTTCCGGGAAAGGAGATTGAAGCAGCCGGACAAATACTCGCCGCTAATGGGGTTATGCCTCAACATCCACAATTCCAAGCAGCGGCACAAGCAATTGAACAGGTTCTCGTCAACTTCGCAAGATCAAACCCATCAGGTGGAAAGCTGCCTACAGCACAACTGGAACAGATACTCAGGCAACTTCGTTAATGAGACGGCATGACTAACAAGGCACTCCGGTATCCAATCGCCTTTTTCGGGTTCATCCTCTATGTCTGTTTTTCCCCATGTGAGCTCACGGCAGAGCTGCTTAAAGTCTATCCAGGAGTAAACCAGGAGGATGCAGAACCGGCACTCTATCCCGAATGGTGGGGCTTACCTGAATTGCCCGCCACAATAAAGTGCAGGAATTCCGGAAGTTGCATGTCTTGTCACGAGGAACACGGCACTATGGATGCGTCTCATGCTTTCGAGTGCACAAAGTGCCATAAGGGAAACTCGGAAACCACCGACAAGAATGAAGCGCATTCCGGTCTCATTAAGAATCCCGGCGATCTTAGGACAGTTGAAACCACGTGTGGGTCGTGCCATCCGGCTGAAGCTTCGAAGGTCAAAATTTCTCCCATGGCACTCAATACCCGAATGATAGGTCACGTTAGGTATGCATTTGGCTCCCAACTCTCACCTGAGCCAAGTTATGGAACTTCTGAGATCGGAAACATCAAACTGACACCGGAACTTAGTGAATCCAAGTCTTTAGGCGATGATTTGCTTCGCCGCTCCTGTTTGCGTTGTCATCTGAACACAACGGGATCCGATCGTATAGGTGAAAAAAGGAATTCAGGGTGCTCAGCCTGTCACGTCCCTTATTCAAACCGAAACACATCCCGCCACATGATAGTCAAGGATCTTGGCATCACTCCTTGCATCAAATGCCACAACTCGAACCATGTCGGTGCCGATTATGTAGGTCTGTTCGAAAAAGATTATGAAAGAGGGTTCAGATCTCCATTTCGGAAAGGAAGGCAGGCAGAAACGATATATGGTTCGGAACAACATAGGTTAATAGGCGACGTTCATTTCAGAGCTGGAATGAAGTGTACCGATTGCCATTTAGTGAGTGAAATACACGGTTCGGGCGAAGAGCCGCAAAGTCAGTATCCCGGAGTGACCATATCGTGCGAATCTTGTCATATTCATGGTAATCATCCTGCAGTATTAACCGACGAAAAAAATGAATTTGTGTTGTTAAAACAGATACAGAGGAGAATACCCAAATATTCTGACGCCATAATTCCCCATTCCGTTGAAAACCACAAAGCAAAAGTAAAGTGTTCTTCTTGTCATGCGGCATGGTCCTTTCAAGATTATGGTTTACATTTAATGCTCGAAGAACGTGCCGATTATTGGAAGTGGTCCATCACAGCCTCTCAGAATGATCCGCAGATACAGAAGCTATTGCAAAGAAATATTGGAAGCTATGCGGAATTAATCGAGCCGAAAAATGGTCCGATAGAACAGCTGCCCGAAGAAAAGTGGGACTCACCTAATATGTTCGATTGGTTAACGGGAGAAGTCCGGGCAGGTGCGTGGTTTAGGGGCTACACAGAACGTAATTGGTCACGGCCACCATTGGGTCTTGACCACAAGGGAAAAGTTGCCGTCTTGCGTCCTATGTTCCAGTATGCGGTGTCGCACGTAGGAGTCGATTCCGCCCTCATTATTGATAGAGAAATACCGATTTCAGGTTCAGGGGCCAAATCTTTGATTGTTAATCCGTATGCACCTCACACGATATCCGCCAAAGGTCGCCTTTGCCATGATTGCCACGGTAATCCCAAATCGCTCGGCTTGGGCGAAGGTCGATTCAGCCTGGAAAAAAAAGAGTTTTTGCCGATTTGGAAACCTGAACTACAAATTCCCGGACACAGCTTCATTTGGAGTGCTTTTGTCAGCACATCAGGTGAACCCCTTCAGATTTCCAGCAGGACTGGTGCGGGACCTCTTGATCGGGACACGCTTCATAAGCTAATGACCCCTTCAGATAAGTTTAAGAGCTTATTTCACAAACATTTGACTTTTCGCAACTTGTTACCTCAAGAAGAAAGCAAACCAGAACATTGACACCGGCTTACGGCGGAGTTAGGTTTGATGTTTTGCATTTGCGTATCGTAGTTAATACAGTGCACTCAGCCGCAAATTCCGTCTAAAACGGACTGATACATAAACGGTAAAAGATATGAAAATCACGTTAGAGCAAGTTGATTACGTTGCAGTACTAGGACGTTTGGCCTTGGATGAAGAGGAAAAACTTCTGTTTCAAGGGCAGCTCGAAAACATTCTGGAATATATGGACAAGCTGTCGGAAGTCTCTACCGATGAAGTGGAACCCATGGCAGGACCAGTTGAGCTCTACACCCCGTTGCGGGATGACGTTATATTTCCGTCTTTGTCCATAGAAGCCGCATTGGCCAACGCGCCCGATACCAAAGAGTCGGCATTTCGCGTTCCTAAGATCATTGAGTAAGTCAGAAGAATCATGGTTTGTCGCATTCATGTTGAGATGAGGTATATATGTCCGCTCCATTCGAATTAACGGCAGCTCAATTATCCAAGCTCATGCATTCAAAGCAGATGACCTCTACAGAAATCACTGAATCCGTAATTGCGCGAATTGATTCAGTTGAAGACAAAATAAAATCATTCGTTACCTTAGATAAAGAGGCTGCTCTTGGCATGGCATCTGAAGCCGATAAACTCATTCAGGACGGCAAAGCCGGTCCTTTAACGGGGATTCCGATTGCCATCAAGGACAACATGTGCCTCAAAGATAAGCTTACCACATGCGGTTCAGGCATCTTGCGGAATTTTAGACCTCCCTATGACGCCACCATTGTCAGTCTCCTTAAGCAACAGGGCATGGTCATTCTGGGAAGTGCCAACATGGACGAATTTGCCATGGGTTCTTCCACGGAGACCTCATTTTGGGGTCCGACACACAATCCCTGGGATACCGACAGAATTCCGGGTGGATCCAGCGGAGGTTCGGTTGCGGCAGTAGCTGCCGGTGAAGCCGTTGTCTCCCTCGGTTCGGATACCGGCGGCTCGATTCGCTTACCTGCTTCCTTCTGTGGTGTAACAGGAATTAAACCAACCTATGGAGCCGTATCACGCTATGGATTGGTAGCCTATGCTTCCAGCTTAGACCAGATAGGACCTATTGCTCATGATGTTGTTGATATCGCTCTCATGCTGAACTTAATTTGTGGACATGACCACCTCGATTCAACATCGGTTCCAAGGGACTACCCTGATTTCACCACATTTCTCCACAAAAGCGTCAAAGGTATGACGCTGGGTTTACCACGGGAATTTCTTGGCAAAGTAGAAAACAGCGATGTCGAGAATGCAATTGCTGATGCCAAACGCGTCTACGAAGATCTTGGAGCAAAGTTTATAGAATTGTCCCTTCCTCACGTCGATTATGGAATAGCAGCTTATTACGTAATTGCACCGAGCGAAGCATCCTCAAATCTTGCCCGGTACGATGGAGTAAAATATGGGCACAGGGCTAAAAATTACGACGGCATGATCGATATGTACTGCAAGACACGTTCAGAAGGATTCGGCCAAGAAGTAAAGAGACGAATCATGCTTGGAACGTATGCATTATCTTCAGGTTACTACGACGCCTACTACGTGAAAGCGGCGAAAATACGAACACTGATCACACGTGATTTTAAAGAAGCATTCACAAAATGTGATGCGGTTTTTTGCCCAACTGCGCCCTCGCCTGCTTTTAAAATCGGCGAAAAGATGAATGATCCAATGCAGATGTACCTAACGGACGTATTTACGATTCCAGTCAATATGGCCGGCCTCCCTGGAATTTCTCTACCGGCCGGCTTCTCTGCGGAAGGTCTACCGATAGGATTGCAACTGATCGCCTCCCATTTTGAGGAAGGAAAACTTGTCCATCTGTCATCGGCCTTTCAGGACGCCACAGACTACCATACCAAAAGACCCGAATTGTAAGGAGCAAGATGGAATACGAAGCCGTAATAGGACTGGAAGTCCATGCTCAGTTACTGACTGAATCAAAAGCATTTTGTTCTTGTACAACAAAGTTCGGAGCCGAACCCAATTCACACACATGTCCTGTCTGTCAGGGTATGCCGGGGGTGCTTCCGGTACTCAATCGCAAAGCTTTAGAGTTCACCGTAAAAATGGCGCTGGCCTGTAATTGTCGTATAAACGAGGTTAGTAGGTTTGCCCGAAAAAATTATTATTATCCCGACTTGCCTAAGAATTATCAAATATCACAGTATGAGCTTCCCGTGGCAGAACACGGCTGGATAAATATCGAACAAGGTGCAGAGACGCGAAGAATCGGAATTACTCGCATTCACATGGAAGAAGACGCCGGCAAACTCATTCATGATGAATACCGACCTGTTTCTTACGTGGATCTTAACAGGACCGGAGTTCCTTTAATTGAAATAGTCTCGGAACCGGATATCAGAACCCCTGAAGAAGCGGGCGATTACCTGCGGGCACTAAGATCCGTTTTGGTCTACTTGAGAATTTGTGATGGAAATATGGAAGAAGGTAGTTTCCGCTGTGACGCGAACGTTTCACTTAGACCTAAAGGAGAGACAAAATTAGGTGTAAAGACAGAACTGAAGAACATGAACTCTTTCCGAAACGTGCAACGTGCTTTGCACTATGAAATCGAGCGACAATCTGCCGTACTGCAGGACGGTGGGAGAATTGTGCAGGAAACTTTATTGTTTGACCCATCTTCCGGAACGACATCCCCGATGAGGAGTAAAGAACAGGCTCACGATTATCGGTACTTCCCGGATCCGGATCTTTTGCCTCTGCGAGTAGAAACCGGCTTGATCGAAAAGTTGCGTTCCCAAATGCCCGAATTACCAAACGCCAAAAGAGATCGATTTGTTTCACAATTCGGTATTCCTCCCTATGATGCCGGTGTTTTGACTTCCTCACGGGACTTAGCTGAATATTTTGAATCTACTGTTAATCTCTTTGATAGCCCGAAGGCTGTAAGCAATTGGATCATGACGGAACTGATGCGTTTTTTGAAGGTGTCCGACGAAGCTGATATTACATGCTGCCCCGTTTCACCTCAGAATTTGGCTGACCTTCTGATCCTAATAGACAATGGTACGATTTCCGGGAAAATAGCGAAAACCGTCTTCGAAGAAATGTTTATCTCAGGTAAAGACCCTAAGACCGTTATCGACGAAAAAGGTCTCGTCCAAGTGTCTGATACGTCGGAATTACTGTCCGTCATTAATAGAGTTTTGGATGATAACGCGGGCGAATTGGAAAAGTTTTTCTCTGGGAAAACCAAAATCCGAGGATTCTTTGTGGGACAGGTCATGAAGGTGACCAAAGGAAAAGGAAATCCTACCCTCATAAACCAGCTGCTCGACGAGGTACTTGCAGCGAGAGCCCCCAAATAGAATGGATAGCAAGTGGATAATGAACTCAGACTCGGCTCAAATCCAATATTGAAATCAAAAGCTTACGCCATGAATAATAGTAAATGATTGACGCTCGGGGCATTTATGGGTTATAAACCAGCTGGATAAAAATATTATTTTTATGTTTAACTATTGTTTTCAAACAGTTTATTGTGAGGACCGGATATGAAAAACACTGTGTTGACCTGCTTGGTAGTACTTTCGATCATGCTGTCATCTGTTCCGCTAAGTCTTGGTCAGCCTCCTCAACAACCTGCCGGTCCCCCTCTCGACTATTCCTTGATGGCTATGAAGCAGCAGGGAGTTTGGTATTTTCTGTGCTATGCCCCAGAACATTGTGAACGTATAGCCCCTCATTATCGCACATTTGGTCCTCCCCCTCCTCCATGTTGCCCTCCTCCGGCTCCGTGCGGACCCGCGCCGGTTCAGAAGGTTACAAAGTAGTTATTTTATTCGGGCACCAATTCGTTAGGGAAACCCAATCAGAGCAGTCATACACGTAGCGTATCCTACGTTAAACCGTGTTTTGATCCAAATTTAACATTCCGAAATTACGCCGATTCCGCTATAATGCTCATATCTAAGCAGTCTCAGGAGATTGTACATTATGCGTAGACCGCTCTTTTTGTTGCCGCTTGTAACCATCACGGTTTCTTTGTTCTTCCTATGGTCGGATTTCTCCTGTTCTCAAGTAGCCTCCGGCGGACCGAGGGCTCTTGAACTGCAATTCGATCCTGAGAGGCCGGTGACCGGTGATCAACTGAAATTGAAGTTTAAACTCGATGGTGGTGCATTGAGAGCTGAAGTGAACTGGATGAAAGATAATGAAGAAATACAGAAGAATGACTTTGATGGCGTAGCGGACGGAGTAGAGTTAAAGAAAACAATAAAAAAGGACGACAAGTTATCAGTGGAAGTGATTCCTTTTGATGCAACAGGAGCATCAGGGCCTAAAGCAGTAAAAAAAGTCTCTGTAGGAAATGCTCCTCCACTTTTGAAGTTGCAGAACCAACATCTTGAGGGGAATTTATACATCGCAATAATAGAGGCCACGGATCCCGAAGGGGATCAGGTGGAACTCAGCTTGGCACAAGGACCCAAAGGAGCAGTTATCGATCAAGCGGGACAACTTACATGGAAGTTCGACCCAAATACTTCAGGTTCCTTTCCCATGAAAGTTTCAGCCAAGGATTCCCAGGGAGGTCAATCGGCACTTTCTTTCACTGTTGGACTTCATTGGCAAAAAGGAAAATAACCCCATCACTCAATCCATCTCACCCATTCCCTCTGATCGGTTCGTGTCGACCTGAATCGGTTAATCGACGCATTCGGATCAGGTTTCCCCAAAGCAATAGATACAATCAAGTTTTTGGACTCAGGTACATTGAGGTGGTCTTTTACTTCATCTTCATAGGCTTTTATTAATCCTATTGGACAGCTCCCAAGCCCTCGTCCTGAACAGGCCAACACGAAATAGGCCATGAAAGACCCAATATCGGCCATGCGTTCCGGAGGAAACGATTCGTCAACAAAAATTAAAGCTGTTGTTGGTGCGTCGTAGAATCTAAGGCTTCCTTCATTTATGTACGTTTTGAAATCCGATCCCATTTCCTTTATATAAAAGGACATTTCTTCCACGCTCTGGGATGCCCTTTTGATAAACTTATCCGGCAAAGGGTTCACACTTCCGGGACTACAGCCGATACTGCGTTCTTTATACGCCTTGATCAATTTAGCTGAAAGTCTTTTCAGCTCGCCTCCGCTCACAAGTGTGACTTCCCATGGTTGCATGTTGATTGCCGATGGAGCGTTTGAAGCATCACTCAAGATCGACACGAGAATATCTTTTGGAATGGGATCTTTCAAAAAAGCACGAGTGCTTCTTCTTAGTCGCAAACTTTCAGTTAACTCCATAATATCTCCAGTTAAGATTGTATGCATTTCTGTATTTTGTGAATGATTTCATGTATTCCGAACGGCTTGATTACCAGGAAAAAAGAAAGTATAACTGCTTGATCATTTTGAATTTGTGTGTTTTTTCAATCATCTTTCATTCGAGGAGCGAAATGTCTTTAAGAAAGTTGGCCGCTATTTGTTGGGTTCTTGCAGTTCTTAACTGTGTTCCACCTGAAGGTTTCTGTGTTGGATTCGCCCAACTCTATCGACAAGGCCTCGATGCGGAAGATGCAGGCAAACTCGATGAGGCCGTCGGATTCTACACGGATGCTCTGAAACTGCAGCCTAACTCTGCTCACGTTTATGCCAAAAGGGGGGAGGCCCTTCTTAGGAAAAATGATCCCGCTGCAGCTATCAAGGATTTACAACAAGCAGTAAAGCTCGATCCAGGTTATTCGGCAGCATTCTCCAGACTAGGCTTCGCCTATAACGCAATTAATGATTATGAGAAAGCGCTGGAGGCTTTGAACATCGCTATTTTGCTCGATCCCACATCATCTGAAGCATACAATACCAGAGGTTTCGCCCATAATGGGAAAAATGAATTCGAACAAGGCATAAAAGACTTCGAAAAAGCGATTCGTCTCAATTCCAATGATGCACGCTATTATAATAACAGAGGATTCGCTCACAACGGCAGACATGATTACGAGAAAGCTATAGAAGACTTCAATAAAGCAATTCAACTCGATGCCGGCAAGGCCATGTTTTACAATAATCGCGGCGTAGCATACATGCGGAAAAAGGATTTTGACAAGGCTCTGGAGGACTTCGATAAAACGCTGAAGATAGATTCTAATTTTTCATCTGCATATCATAATCGCGGAATGGCCTTGAGTGGTAAGGGAAAACATGAAAAGGCACTTGAAGAATTTAGTAAGGTCATCGAAATGAATCCAAATTCTCCGGTGCTTTATAAAGATAGGGGAACCGCCTACAGAAAATTGGGAGAATACGAACTGGCTATAAAAGACTTTGAAAAATCCATAGATCTAGACAAAAAATTTGCACCGGCATATGCCGCATTAGCACTGATCTATGCTACTGCGGACAAACCGTCTTTCCGCAATTCGGCACTCGCGCAGAAGTACATTGAGAAAGCCGTCGGTCTCAGCAAAGGGGAAGGACCCGACATCATACAAGTCTTAGCGGAAGTCCAATATTCTCAAGGAAATGTGCAAGCGGCAGTGAATACCATGAAGAAAGCTTTGGCCTTAGATACCACGAACAAGGAATATTTGGAGTTGTTGACAAAATGGCAAAGCGAAGTGCCTAAAATGACCGAGCAGCACGCAGAGGAAAAGACCGATCGGTTCAAAACCCTTTGGTAACGGTCGAGGAATATATGACGTCAACAGAATTGCGTACATACTTGAAATCCATACTCGTGTTCAAAACGCCTAAGAATAAAACCCAGGAAGAGCTTACCTTCGAGAGATTAGTCAAAGTGTTTGGTCTTTTACCTCCGGATGTAGCGGAACTTTTCCTTACGGGAAAAAGAGTCCTCACAATACGAGTGTTGCCGGATTTACAGATTCCTTTTGGGATGCGAACAGAGCCGTCGGGCAAAATATATGAAAGAAATTACACCATCACCATTTTTAACGAGCATCAATTGTTACCGGAGGACTTGTTTGTCGGATCGGTCTTGCGGGAATTAGGGCACGTAGTCGCCCAGCGGCCGCCTGAGAACGAGTGGCCGATCTCCAGAGGCGAAAGAGCCCGGTTCAAAGAGCACCTGGAACACTTCGCAGATGCTATGGTCTGGCGATGGGGTCTGAAGCATTACAGCATGCGTTATCTGACGGCAACCTACCCTGAACACTGGGTTGAAAGAATTGTTAAGGAGATTTCGATCATACTGGTAGAACCCGCAAACACTATTCACTGATCGATAATCACCCTGAAAAACAATTCCCCACTCAAGGCAGTTCCGGGTGGGGTGTTTTTGTAATTGAGAATCACTTCTTGCTACTAAGCAACTGCTTTGCTCTCATGACCACATTATCTATCGTGAAACCATAGTTTTTCATCACGAGGGATCCCGGCGCCGACGTTCCAAATTTATCCACTGATATACAATCTCCATACTCACCGACCCACTTTTCCCAGCCGATGCTCGATCCTGCTTCTATTGATAGTCTCACTGGAGTGTCCGGCGGTAGCACACTATTTCTATACTGCCGGGTTTGTTCAGCAAAAAACTCCCAGCACGGCATAGAAACTACTCTCGTGCGTATTCCCTCGGCCGAGAGTTTCTCCTGAGCATCCAGCGCAAGAGAAGTTTCCGAACCTGAAGCAATCAAAATGAGTTCCGGTCTTCCTTCACAGTCGGAAAGTATATAGGCCCCTTTGTGCAAACCTGCGGCTGCCGCGTATTTCGAGCGGTCAACCGTCGGGAGATTTTGTCTGGTCAATATTAATGCTGTAGGACCAGGTCTGAGCATCGCCGCCTTCCACGCTTCTGCAGTCTCGTTAGCGTCCCCCGGACGAATCACGGTGAAATCCGGGATAGCTCTCAGGGAGATAAGTTGTTCAACCGGTTGATGAGTGGGTCCATCTTCTCCTACGGCAATGCTGTCGTGGGTAAATACAAAAATTGAATGAGTTTTCATCAAAGCGGCCAATCTCAAAGATGGCTTCATATAGTCAGAAAAGATCAGAAAGGTGGATCCGTAAGGATAAACGCCGCCATGCAAAGCCATACCATTAACTATCGCGCCCATTGCGTGCTCGCGCACTCCGAAGCGGATATTTCTTCCACTACCACTCTCAACAGAGTGGTCAGGAGATCCCGAAATAATTGTTTTTGTGGATGGTGCCAAATCCGCTGACCCCCCAATTAGGTTTGGAACTCTTGCCGCAATCGCATTGAGGACCTTACCTGACGCACTCCTTGTAGCCAGTAAATCCGAAACCTGAAATTGGGGTATTTCCGAAGACCAATCCGCCTGCAATTCGCTGTTAATGAGGTGTCTGAACAAAGTTGATTTTTCCGGAAATTCCCGCTCAAATTGTGAAACCAATCCCTCCCACTCTGACTCGTGGTCGTGACCTTTTTCAGCGCATGATCGGCATTTGCACAATGAATCTTCCGGTACATGAAAGGAATTTTCAGGCCAATCAAAATATTTTTTGGTCTCCGCAAGAGCTTCGATTCCCAGAGGTTCGCCATGGGCGGAAGCACTGCCCTGTTTCGGGCTTCCATATCCGATCTCAGTTCGAACCATGATGAGAGAGGGTTTCATTTTCTCCTGCTGAGCTAATGAGATTGCCGCCGATATCGACTCAAGATCATTGCCGTCCTTAACTTCTGCAACATGCCAGTTGTAGGATAGGAAACGACCTTTTACGTCCTCGGTAAAGGTCAATGAAGTGTCGCCTTCTATCGAAATGTGATTATCGTCATAAAGATAAATGAGCTTTCCAAGTTGTAGATGCCCTGCCAATGATGCCGCTTCGGATGAAATCCCTTCCATCAGGTCACCGTCTGAAACCAGACCGTACGTGTAGTGGTCGATGACCGAGTAATTGGGCTCGTTTACTACGGAGGCAAGAAATCTCTCGGCGATGGCCATTCCAACACCCATCGCAAAGCCTTGACCCAACGGACCGGTGGTGCATTCGATTCCGCAGGAGAGGTCATATTCCGGGTGACCGGGGGTTTTACTACCCCACTGTCTAAACTGTTTTAAATCGTCTAGAGAGATGTCGTAGCCGGTCATGTGCAGAATCGCGTATAACAACGCGGATCCGTGTCCCGCGGAATGAACGTACCTATCACGATTAAACCAACTAGGGTTCTTTGGGTTAAATTTCATGAACTGCGTCCAAAGTACATACACCATAGGAGCTGCTCCCAGTGGGAGCCCAGGATGACCTGACTTAGCCTGCTGTATCGCGTCCGCGGACAACATCCTCAAAGTGTTTACGCAAATTTCATCAATATCTCTTCCGCAACTATGCATGAAGTTCCTCCATCGGCCTACGGTGAGGTCTATTCCTATGATTTGTTCGGGGTGATCTCTGGAGCATAAAGGTGGGTATTATAGCACCAGAGATCAAAAAAGTAAGAGGCTCGCGAGGAAGAGTTTTGCCGCTGTAGAATCCAAAAGAAGCGAGGAAGCCCCAAAAAGAGCTCCCCCAAAGCTAGCGATTGATCATAGAAAGCATTTTGTCGGAATCATTAGTGGGCAGTTCGCAGGCATAATTTAAACAGACATATGCCGTCGGTTTGCCGTCAATTTCAGCTTGATTGAGCGTGTAATCGGCAATTTGGGTGATAGGAGCGTTTTCATCCTGCTTCAGTACAACTACTTTGTTGGGCAAAAACGGTTTTCTCAAGGCTTGAAGGAGATCACGAGTTTCAGCTCTATCAAGACCCCCAGCTATAGTAATTTCGTAGGAAGGGCCAAAAGAGAATTCCAGGCTACATAGCAACTGAGTGTAAACGGAAGGAAATTGTCTTACGTTTCCTGCAAATGCTTTCAGCGTCATCTCAGCTTTTTGCTCAAGCTCGGAATCAGCGGTAATTTTGGCCAATCTCAGCAGGTTCAATATAGAAACTGAGTTTGCGGACGGAGTAGCACCGTCATACAATTCTTTTTTTCTGACTAAAACATCACTTACATCTTCGGCGCTGAGATAAAATCCACCGACACTTTCATCCCAAAAATAATTCACGAACTGCTGATTGAGTTCTATTGCAGCTTCAAGATGACGGATTTCGAACAAGGACTCATAAAGCTCGATAAGTCCCCATACAAAAAAGGCGTAATCATCAGCGTGCCCCAGGAGGCCTGCTTCATTATCGCGGAATCTATGAAGTAGGCGGCCGTCTGCATCGCGCATTGCATTGAGAACGAAATCCGCAGCCTTTTTAGCGGCAATACCGAAATCGGACCTGTCGAAAACCTGAGAGGCCTTCGCGAATGCCGCAATCATCAAGCCGTTCCAATCGGCAAGTATTTTATCGTCTTTATGCGGGTGAACGCGGTTCTCACGAGCGTCGAATAATTTTTTTCTCGCTGCATTCAACCTTGAACGCAGATCAGATTCACTCATTCCAAGTCTTTCGGCTGATTTATGAAGAGCTGAAGTGATGTGAGGAATGTTTGAACCCGTAAATTCCCCTGTAGATTCCTCCCTGTAATTGCCTTTAGGCTTAAAATTCATAATAGAAGCGAAAAACTTGCCATCATGCGAACCAAGGATTTCTTCGACCTCCTCAACGGTCCAGACGTAAAATTTACCTTCTTCTCCCTCAGAATCTGCATCCTCCGCCGAATAAAACCCTCCTTCAGGTGACGTCATGTCGCGCATCACATACTCAAGAATTTGCTGGGCCGTTTCTGCGTATTCATTTTTGCCGGTCGCCTGGTACGCTTCAGTGAAAGCGATTGAAAGAAGGGCCTGATCGTACAGCATCTTTTCAAAATGAGGAACGAGCCATTCCTTGTCAGTAGAGTACCTATGAAATCCATAGCCTACATGATCATAAATGCCGCCCATTCTCATGGATTGGAGGGTTTTCTCAACCATCTCCAGTGCCCGATCGTTCCCGGTTCGGTTCCAGTATCTGAGAAGGAACAGCATATTGTGCGGTGTCGGAAATTTCGGAGCCTCACTAAATCCACCCATTTGCGAATCAAAGCGTTTTTCGAGTTCCGAAAAAGCCTGATCCGAAACATCCTTCGTCGGCAGCATTCCGGGAGAATCTTCCGGTATTTGCTTCAGAGCGTGTATGATCTTTGTGGCGGAATCCAGCACCTCGTTTCTGCGATCTCTCCACAGTTCGGAAATCCTTGGAACGAGGTCCAGCATTCCAATGCGCCCCATTCGACTCTCACGAGGAAAATATGTCCCAGCAAAAAATGGCTTCTTTTCGGGAGTCATTAGAATATTGAGGGGCCAACCTCCGCTTCCGGTCATCATTTGGCAGACCGTCATGTAAATGTGATCGATGTCCGGGCGTTCCTCACGGTCTACCTTTATGGATACAAAAACCTCATTCATTAATGCCGCAGTCCGTGAATCCTCAAATGACTCTCGTTCCATAACATGGCACCAATGACAGGTTGAGTAGCCTATAGAAAGGAATATCGGTTTATCTTCCATGCGAGCTTTATCAAAGGCTTCATCACCCCAGGCGTACCAATCAACGGGATTATAAGCATGCTGTAACAGATAAGGGCTTTTTTCGTTGATCAACCTGTTGGGCTTTATGTTGGTCTTATTCATTGACAACTCCTTGCAAGGGCTGAACCTTTACCTGTTCATGTTGATGCGTAGGTAAAACCAGCGATTCCGAAATATCCATCACCTGTTAATAACCTCAGACATCAGAAGGAAATTTTCTCTTTTCTCCTGGATGATTTAGAATGCGAATAACTTTGTACATCAGGAGAGCAGGATGGAACTGGACAAAATTGATGAGTTTCTCAGTGCATTGGGTGCCGGCGAATATCCCATTGGCATGTACTATTCGAATGAACGGCCCGACTCCTCTATTACGCCTAAGAAAGGCATCTTGCCTTCACTTGCTGATGAGCGCGCGTCAAGAGTTGACTGGAAAGAAATAAATGCGAATTGGTGCTGCGTTATTGGACTAATTTGGCGTGCCAGAAAATCGAAATCCGCCGCCTTTGTCGATGGAGAGCATTTCGGATGTTTGGGGGGTGCTTTCTACTTGGGCTATCTCAAACCTCAGTTGGACGGCATCGCAGCATACATTTCCACGGGTATTGAAGGTTACATGGAAGGCGAGCGCTATTTAGATTCCCCTGAAAGCGCACGTCGCTTTTTCAATCTAATTGATCCAGCAGCCGCTCCTGCACAGTATTGCATTTTTAAGCCGCTGAACCTGTTCGCCCCGGAAGAAAAGCCGGATTTGGTCACCTTCTTTTCCAGAAGCGAAATGATTTCAGGCCTGAATCAATTGGCGACGTTTGTGACTAATGACTTTGAGATAGTTTTATCCCCGTTCGGAGCGGGTTGCACAAGCATTGTATCCTGGCCGTTATACTACCTGCGGAAGGGACAAATGAAGGCCATATTAGGTGGATGGGACCCGTCCGAACGCAAATATCTGAAGACGGATGAAATAACTTTCACCATGCCTTGGGCCTTATTTGAATTGATGATTGAGAATTGGAAATCTTCATTTCTCGCTTCCAAATCCTGGGATGTAGTGAAAAAACGTATAAACAAGAGCTCGAAAATCTGGGGTGAACAGGTCTAACAAGAAAAAGAACGCATTGGACATTCCAATCGCGTTCTTTTTAGTAGTTGGGAAAATATTTTATTTTACTAGGTTCAGTCTAACCGGTGCTTTCAATATAACGTAAGTGCCGTTTTCGGATTCCTTTCGGTCAACTGTTCCCACGTTGTCCTTTATGAGATTAGCCACTTTTCGTGCATCATCCGAAAGCATCCGAACGCATCCATGAGATTGATTACGGCCAATGCTGCGAGGCGCATTTGTTCCGTGAAAGCGATAACCATAATCATCCAATTGCACCAGTCCGGCCAGTTGATCCTCGAAATCGGACTGTGTCGCCTTTTTAGCTCGGACCGGCCTCTTCTTCAGCAGAGGTGCCATCGTACCGCCGTATACTTTTCGACTCGGAACGTCTCCCGCAGCCCAGGCCCTGTCCTTTGGCGGAATCCACCAGGGATCGTCGTCATATATGTGAGTGACAAAATAGGTGCCGACCGGCGTAGGGAATTCAGGTGAGCCCAGACCAATTTTACATTCGTAAATAATGTCCTTCTTGTCACCACTCACGCCGAGGAGTTTAAAAACGTGGCTCGAATGACTAACTTCTATTTCCAAATACCTCAGCGGTGCGCTCTCAATCTTAGGAAGCCTTCCCACCGCATCGAATGTATCCGAAGGCTTCAGGTGGGTTTCAAATTGCTGTCTTCCGACGAGAGAAGGCGCTTTCGCAAGTTGGACTCGACGCATGCCGGAATCGCCGGTTGATCTTGTCCCAACGGATTTTACCGGAGCGAGTTCGGCTTCTTCATAGATCCCCGGCACTGTGAATACGTTTTCTGAATTGGCACCGATGCACACGTCAAACGATGCACACACCAATAGCAACCCCATCCCCAGAATGGAACACATGACGCGACTCATGGTAACTCTCACACAACTGCATTAAAATGTATAAAATAATGACGTATATTTAACATTTTAAGCTGAAAAAAGCAATTCAAAAATCAGTCACCTTCTGACAACCCGTTTTTATTGTAATTTCCATCAACTGGACAAATCATCCTTATATCTTAGTACCTTACTTCGTATATTTCTACCTGCGGTGATGTCAGTAAGAAATTATTCATAATAATGAATTTTTTTGCGAACCGTCCTCATGGCGTCTTAGTAATTAGGCAATGCATTCAGTAGCTTAGCTAACACAAACTGCCCAGTTCAATATACCGAAATTCATCATGAAAATATTGACACGCAAACAAACCCGGATTAACATGGTCAATGATTGTCCCATCCGCACACTTCATAGTGTAATCAATTGAAAAAAATAAATGAATGCTTTGCGGAGCCGTTCGTACGAGCCGCTTCGGTCATTTTAACGAAAGGTGAACTGCCGTGAAAGAGCTGATGTCAGGAAACGAAGGCATAGCACGGGGAGCTTACGAATACGGAGTCAGACTGGCGTCTGCGTATCCGGGAACCCCGAGCACGGAAATTCTCGAATACATTGGAGAACGTTACCCGGAGATAAATGCCGGATGGGCTCCAAACGAAAAAGTTGCATTGGAAGTGGCAGCAGGCGCGTCGTATGGTGGGGCTCGCGCTATGGCTTCCATGAAACATGTTGGACTGAATGTAGCGGCAGATCCGTTTATGACCCTGTCTTATACGGGAGTGAACGGCGGCCTCGTTATAGTGGTGTGCGACGACCCCGAGATGCATTCTTCACAGAACGAGCAAGATACAAGGAACTATGCAAAATTCGGAAAGGTTCCCTGTCTTGAGCCATCCGATAGCCAAGAAGCAAAAGATTTGATCGGCGAGGCATTGAACTTAAGCGAAATGTTTGACACTCCCGTAATCTTTCGAAGCAGCACTCGAGTTTCGCATTCAATGTCTCTGGTTGAAATGAAGCCGCGCGTTGAAGGCGCGAAAGAATTGGGCTTGAAAAAGGACCCGATGAAGTTCGTCATGCTGCCTGCTATGGCTCGAAAACGTCATCCAGTTGTCGAACAGCGTCTCAAAGACCTTCAAGAATTTGCGGAAACCTTTCCATACAATAAAATCAGCATGGGTGACGATTCAATCGGCATCATCGCAGCGGGTGTAGCCTATCAGTACGCCAAAGAAGCTATGCCGAACGCCTCATTTCTGAAACTTGGTATGGTTTGGCCACTTCCTGAAAAACTTATCCGAGAATTCGCCTCAAAAGTGAAGCGCCTCGTTGTGATTGAAGAACTGGATCCTATCATTGAGGACACGATTCGCTTGATGGGTATCAGAGTCGAAGGCAAGGAACTCACGGGACTTTGCGGCGAATTATCCCCTGAAAAAGTCGAGGTTGCGCTCACAGGATCAAGTTCGGCCAAAAGCATTGGATCAATAGATCTTGAATTGCCCATGCGACCTCCGAACATGTGCCCGGGATGCCCGCATCGTGCAACTTTCACCGCGCTCAAGAAGAACAAGGTGTATGTTGCCGGTGACATCGGCTGTTATACTCTTGGAGCTTTGCCGCCATTGGGAATGTTGGACAACTGTTTATGCATGGGCGCGGGTATTGGCATAGCAGCTGGTTTAGACAGAGTACTGGGCGAGCTTGCCAAAGGCAAAGCGGTCGCAGTCATTGGGGATTCAACATTCTTTCACTCCGGCATGACTCCACTCCTGGAACTTGCTTACAACGGCGGATCAACAACCGTAGTTATTATGGATAACCGCACTACGGCGATGACCGGCGCTCAAAATCATCCCGGAACGGGTTCGACATTGCGGGGTGACGGCACAATTTCTGCCGACATGGTCAAATTGGCTGAGGCATTCGGCTTCAAGAGAATAAAGGTTGTTAACCCCTACAACGTTGTAGAAACTGAGCAGGTCATTGCCGAAGAGCTACAAGCTCCTGAGCCATCGGTAGTCATTACTCGCGCTCCCTGTGCCCTTCTGAAAGCAGATCGGATATTACCGGATAAGCCGCTCAGAATCGACGCAGATCTTTGCAAAGGGTGTAAGAGTTGCATAAATACCGGCTGCCCAGCACTCGAGTTCGTTAAAATCGAGCAGCCGGCTGAAGGTGACAAGAGAAAAGGCTATTCTAGAATCAACGAAGCATTATGTGTAGGCTGTCGCACCTGTATGGAAGTGTGCAAATTTGATTCGATTCGGGAGGCATAATGAGCAACAATAACCGTGTCTATAATGTACTTATTGTTGGTGTCGGCGGTCAGGGCATCATACTAGCTTCGGATGTTCTCGGCAAAGTGGCTGCAGCTTACGGCTACGATGTTAAGAAGAATGAAATTCATGGAATGGCACAGCGTGGTGGATCCGTATCAAGTCATGTCCGTTTTGGAAAGGAAGTCTCTTCGCCTATCATCAAGACCGGTGAAGCCGATATATTGCTTTCGTTTGAGCAGATCGAGACTTTGAGGTATTTTCCGTTTTTGTCTCAATCCGGTACGGTCATAGTGAATGACCACAAAATTCTGCCTCCGGCCGTCTTTACCGGCAAGCAGGATTATCCCGGAGATGTCTTGTCAAAAATCAAGTCCAAGGTCCCCAAAGCAGTCATCGTAAATGCACTTGCGGTCGCAGAAGAACTGGGAAATCCGAAAGTTACCAACGTGATATTCTTAGGAATTCTCTCGAAGTATCTGGATATTCCCGTTGATGTTTATGAAAAGGTTTTAAAGGAGTCTCTGAAACCAAAACTCGTCGAAATCAATCTCAAAGCTTTTCACAAGGGCCGTTCCCTTGCCGAGAACTAGTCACGCTCAATATGATCAGCGGATTCGGCATCCGCTGATCAATAAGACAGCCTTGGTTCCCGCCTCATTGTTGCCTTTTTAATTCACTTATGATAAATCTAATGTAGATTCGAAGTATTGTCTTCTTTGTCGCTAATCTAAAGAGGACTTCAATGCTGATTAAATTTTGGGGTGTCCATGGGAGCCTCCCCCGTCCCGGACCTCAAACCCTCAAATACGGTGGAAATACCGCATGCGTGGAAGTACGCTGCAGTGAGACTCTACTCATTTTCGATGCCGGCAGTGGAATAAGAGAGCTCGGCGAAGATCTCATACGAAGATCATCATCCAATCATAGTAATCCGATAAAGGCTCACATTTTCTTCTCTCATTTGCATTGGGACCATGTTCAAGGTTTCCCTTTCTTCGGTCCTGCATTTGTAAGCGGAAACGTATTTGACCTATATGGTGGAACTCATGTTGACCTTACTTTGAAAAAAATTATGAGTTATCAAATGGCCCATCCTTGTTTTCCCATTACTCTGGAACACATGAGCGCCTTAGTAAGATTCCATGAACTGGAAGCCGGTCAGACGGTGCAGATAGAAGATGTTACAGTCAAAACCTATAGACTGAATCACCCCGGCGGAAGTCTCGGGTACAGAGTTGAGCAGAATGGAAAAACTATGGTTTATGCAAGTGATACGGAACATGGCGACGAGGACGACCTAGGTCTGATTAACTTGTGTCAAAATTGTGACGTTCTAATATATGACGGTATGTTCACCCCTGAACAATATCACGGGACGGGAGGCAATCATTCCCGACAGTCATGGGGCCACAGCACGTGGACGGAAGCGGTAAAGCTGGCAGCAAGAGCCAATGTGAAGAAGCTCTTTTTATTCCATCACGGCAATCCCGACTGCATTGTCCAACAAATCGAATCGCAAGCCCAGGAAGTGTTTTCAAATTGCAATGCAGCGTATGAAGGTCTCGAGGTTCAGCTCTGATCTTTTACTGAGGCGATATAACCTTTGCCGAGCAGTAAAATGATTCTATGACCTCGTACATGCTCGTCACTCTCCCCGCTTTCAGTTGGTCTTTCAGGCCAAAATGGT
This sequence comes from uncultured Syntrophaceae bacterium, assembly GCA_964613745.1. Classification (GTDB taxonomy): domain Bacteria; phylum Desulfobacterota; class Desulfomonilia; order Desulfomonilales; family Desulfomonilaceae; genus CAZTJA01. The sequence continues at coordinate 11,503 of CAZTJA010000016.1, read as the reverse complement.
CCAGGCAGGTTCCACAAGCTAGTATTTCGACCCCCTTTTCTTCCAGTAAATTGAGTGCTTCTATTGATTCGTCATCTTCACCTGCGAGCTTAACACCGGAGTTTATTAAGATAATTCTCCAGGGCTTTGGCTCCATATCTATGAGAGTTCGCAAGAAACCTCTGACCAATTTTCGGCCCAAATCATCATCTCCAGACCCGAGCACATTACTGGATAGATAAATTACGTGCCCCTTTTCAGCACACGCCGTCTCTCCGGCAGACCTCGTCGAATTCTGAATTTCAACGCCAGGTTCATGGCCATTCTTTTTTATTATGAGTTCAAACGATGAACTCGAATTCTCCAAGACGGAAACATCGAATCCATGATTCCGGGCAAATCGGCCCACATTTTCGCTGGATACATAATTATCAACAAGCACTCTGAACTCATTTATTGTAGAGTGTTCATCCACGAAGCGTTTTGTTTCGAGAACCGGTTGCGGGCATGAAAGCCCTCTCGCATCTATTATATTTTGAGTATTCATGATTACCTCATAATGACGAAAGACAATATCGGGAAGACTGATAACTAGTATAGTGAATACCTTTTAAAAAGACAATGGAGTTTAGCGTGATTCGGATTGGATTTCTGGGAATAGGCAATATGGGAACCGCCCTTATAGACGGACTAATCGCATCAGGAAAAGCAGTGCCGAAAACGATAAGTGCCTACGATGTGGATGCTGCAAAATTGGAGCGGCTTGCAAAGAGAACTGGTATCGAACCTTCAGACTCAATGGAGGATCTAGCCGGCACCTCTTCAGCACTATTCTTGTGCGTTAAACCTCAAGTTCTCTCCAAAATCTTGCCGCTTATTTCGAGTTGCATCACAAATCAATCACTCGTGATCTCAATTGCTGCAGGGATTTCGTCCCATTTCATTTTTTCATGGACCGGCCGCACGCTTCGGTTAATCAGGGCAATGCCGAATGCAGCTGCACTCATTGGAGAGAGCGCAACGGCTTTATGCAAAGCGGGAAATGCGTCGGATGAGGATCTCAAACTTGTAGAGGACCTTTTTGAGTCCATAGGAAAGGTGGTCCTAATAGAAGAGAAAATGATGAATGTGGTTACAGGACTTTCAGGAAGCGGTCCCGCTTACATTTATGTATTGCTCGAAGCTATGACCGATGCCGGAGTGAGAATGGGGCTGGACAGAAACACCGCACGACTTCTTTCAATCCAAACCGTATTCGGAGCTGCGAAGAGTGCAATGACGGGAGAAGCGTTCAGTGATTTGAAGGATCGTGTGACTTCTCCGGGAGGGACAACGGCCGCTGGTTTGCACGTGCTGGAAAAGGAAGGCTTCAGGGGAATTATGTATGATGTCATTCAAGCGGCAACTCTTAGAGCCGAAGAGTTGGCCGGCAAATAGGTTTTAAATATACCGGCAAGCTATATCAAATATTTGGTTCTTAATGGTCGGTGATTGTACCGGTGGTGTTGACTTCCCCCGCGTATTCGATCTTTTTCGACCGAACCTGATCGGATACTCTGAAAGCAGACCGGCGGTCACCATTTATGATCAGCATTCCGTTCCAATCCTGACCCCAAGCGGGAACGACGCTGACGGGTTCCGGGACAAAATTCTCGGCAAGAATGTCTCGTCCATGAATATTGTGCAATTGCAAACTCCTGCCGTTCAAAATGTGCCCAAGTGTCGGCAGAAAATCCATGTGAGTCGTGCTTTCCGAAAAGGACATTTGGGGAACTCCGGCACCTGCCATCACAAAAGGTACTTTAAGCTGCGCATCCGACATGCGGCTGCCGTGAGTAAACACCCCATCCTCGCCCATTGATTCCCCGTGATCTCCGGTAATGGCGACTATGGTTTTCTTCGGATCAATTTTTTTGAGCATCTGCATAATCTGATCTTCGAGGAAGAGCATCGAATTGGCGTAACGATTCCGGTGATTAGATATTCTTTGTTGTGCGCTGAGGTATCGAAATAGCCCCTCATTTCCCGGATAAACTTCCTTGTCCTGCGGATACATGTACGGATAATGGCATGAGACGAGGTAAAAGAATATGAACTGGGGTTTATCATGACTTGAACTCAGAATTTCCCCTGCTCTGGCAATTTTTCTACTGTCCGTTTTAGGCCAATCATGCTCCCGCAATGTTTTCTTCGGAGAAACATTTTGTATTTTGTCACATGATTTCTCATTTATGAACTCGTCCAACCGACGAAATCCCTTTGTCTCCCCAGAAGTTAGGAATTGAATCTCGTAACCGGAATTTCTGAGGGTTTCAAAAGTCTGCGCAGGGATCTTTTTGTCGAGGACCTCATGAAATCCATATGGAGATCGGGAATAAAATAAGGAGAATAAACCTAGGTGAGAGCAATTTGACCCGGAGTAGTGATTGTTAAACCTCATGCCGGTTTGCGACCATTCATGAAGTCTCGACATAATTTCCGGGCTCAAAGCGGAAGGTCGGAAGCTTTCAAATATGATCAAAACTACATTCGGCAAGTTATTGTTTTCAATTCTTGTTTGTGAATCCACATTTCGGGGCATCATCGATTCACTCACAATTTCTCGAACGCGCTCAATTGCCGTTAAATCCTGCCTAGAAGAGTTTTGGGGCACCATGGACAGAGAAGCTTGGATTTTGGGACCGACAGAGCTTCTCGCTATCTCTCCCGGCGTGCCTTCCCTATCTACGATTTTGTTTTTCGGGATGTCAAAACCCGCATAGATTCTCAATTGAGTCGTTTCGGCTGAATTCGATGCAGAAGCGATGCTAATGCCGATCTTCTCCCAACCGGCAATGCCCCACAATGATGCCATTTGTTGGTGAAATGAATTCAAGGAGCTGTGCATCAAGGGTGGAAAAGGCAAAGCGGGCATTATCCTAGCGGACAGGTGGGGTTTCAGACGGTTTTCAAATACCGGCAAAGTTGATGCAAGTATAAGCGGCAACAGAGCTATCCCGATTGCGTAAATCCAGCGCGGACGCCCTTTTATTATGATGGGGGTAAATCTATTGAAAAGGCTCATCCATCCTGGGCAAATCACGGCTAAAATGATGAGCACCAGCCCGGCTTCAAAAATCAGACGCTCTCCGGCCCATTGCCAGATATGGTTACCGGGACTTCTCACTATGTCATGAAAATAGGGGGCATAATCCCATAGGTGAAATCCTGCGAATCCGAAAGAAGCTAGATCGGAGATCATGTAAAAATAAAAACCGACCCAACTCACGCCCAATAATCCTTTGGCAAGTCTGTGATAATCGAGATACGTCAAAGCGAAGAAAGCGGGAAGTAAAGGAACAAACCATACAAGAGTTTTGGAAACGGCAATCCCAATTATCGCTATATCTTGGTCAACTCCCCCGAGGTTTTCCCTTCCAACGATCAGCTCATAGCGACTCCACTCAAAAAACAAAGCGAATAGAGCTGACGAAAATAGAATGTTTGCAACTATAGCTGCAAGTAGATTGAACCGCTTGTTTTCCGAAAAAGCCGGTTCGTATTCTCGGGGTTGATTCAGATACAACTCCAATCCGTGATCGAATTTAGGCAGAGAGTCGAAAAGCAGACCAAGTGGACGGTTTTCATTGAATGAAAGCTTTACATAGGCTTAACAGAATCCTAAAACTAAGTAAACAATAAGCACCAGCAACGGAAAGATCCACAGTGGTTGATCGAATCGTTTCCTAAAACCGAATCTTTTGCACTTTTCCGGATTACTGGATTATGTTGTGATTCGCCATCCGACGATCACGTTGAAATCCACTTTGGAGATGTACAATGATGGGAGTAGTACTCGCTTTAATTTACTCTGTGATTGGAATTGCCATTTTTGCCCTCGCCCTGTTGATTATGATCAAAATCGTTCCGTTTTCAGTACGTAAAGAGATTGAACAAGATCAGAATACAGCTCTCGCTATCATCATTGGATCAGTGTTCATTTCATTATCTATAATCATACAGGCTGCCATACGGGGATGATATTTCCATTCGGGCATTGTGACAACGTCACTCCATTGAAAGCAGGCGCGTTCAGCCCGTAGGAGATCTTCGTCCGACTGGAGCTTCAGGTAGTCACTTCCCCAATTTAAGTATGGAAGACCTTTGTTCCGGATTTTGAAACTTCCAGGTCGTCAAATTATGATTTTTCGGACATAGCTTTGATTAAGATTTCACAATAACGAACCATTATTATAGAATACTGCTATGAATCGTAACCCAATGCTACTGGAGTCATGATGAGCGACAATCCCGCAGCACAGAGGAAATCTATTTCCGCCATTGGAAAAATGAAGAAGCTAATGGCCGACCATTTCAGCTCTTTTGATCCCGGCCAAAGAGAAGAGTCAAAGAAAGTAGCATGGTGCACATCGGTAGGACCTGCAGAATTGCTCCATTCAATGGGATTTCTTGTTTATTTTCCAGAGAATCATGGAGCTTTATTGGGCGCCACGCGTATGGCTTCCGACCTGATCCCTGCAGCTAATGCAATCGGATATTCCCCCGACATATGCTCGTACTTGACGGCGGATATAGGGGCGTATCTCAACAAGACAACTCCATTGACCAAATCTTATGGCTTGAAAGAGATTCCAAAAGCCGACGTCCTCGTCTACAACACTAACCAGTGTCGCGACGTTCAGGACTGGTTCGCGTTTTACGCGAGAGAGTGGAATGTTCCATTACTGGGCATACACACCCACAGGAACATCAAGGGGGTCGAAGATTATCATATTCAGGATTTGGCTTCGCAAATTCGAGATATCATTCCTACACTCGAACAAGTTGCGAGCACATCATTCGACATCGATAAGTTGCGGGAAGTTGTCGGGCTATCTTTGGATTGTACTCGGCTTTGGCGCAAAGTGCTTGAATGCGGTTCCGCTAAACCTGCCCCTCTAACATTTTTTGATGCAACGATACATATGGCACCCGCAGTGGTACTTAGGGGATTGCCTCAGGCGGTGGATTATTACAATGATCTGTTGGCTGAACTACAAGACCGGATTAGAAACGGAGTTGCTGCCGTTGAAGGTGAAAAACACCGAATTTATTGGGACGGCATGCCAATTTGGGGAAAATTGAGGGATCTGAGTGAACTATTCCAATCCTTGAAAACTAATATTGTAGCATCCACTTACTGTAACAGCTGGATTTTCGATTCGTTCGATCCGGAAGAGCCCTTCGAGTCAATGGCTCGTGCGTATACCGAACTCTTCATAGTGAGAGATGAGTCTTACAAAGAAGTATACATGGACAAATGGATCAAAGATTTCGGAATTGACGGCATCATATTCCATGATGCCAAGACTTGCCCTAATAACTCGAACAGCAGGTATTGCATGCCACAACGCATGTCCGGCAGATTGGGGATCCCCTCACTCGTAATCAACGGAGATCTCAATGACCTGAGATGTTATTCCGAAGAGCAAACAAAGACAAATATTGAAGCATTCATCGAACAATTGGATGAAGTTCTCTAGAACAATTACGGACAAGTTGCAAACCTAAATACTTGGAAGTCATGATCGGCTGAAATATGAAACAATCGTTTTTTGGCGGCATCGATGTAGGCTCATGCACCACAAAAGGAGTTCTGATAGACCAGGCCGGTAAGCTGTTAGGTTCAGAAGTCATTTATTCCGCGACCGATTTCACTGCAGCTTCGGAAAAGGTTTGGACCATTTGTCTCCAAAAGGCAGGTATTCCGTCGGATGCGGTTTCATCAGTTATTTCTTGCGGATATGGCAGGAAGAGTGTGCCTTTTGCTTCGGACAGTTTGACCGAGATATCTTGCCACGGCAAAGGCTGTCTACATCATGTGCCAGGACCGATAACGGTTGTTGATATCGGAGGTCAAGACAACAAGATCATTAAACTGGACTCTCGTGGAATTCGCGTGAGTTTTAAGATGAATAGGAAATGTGCTGCAGGCACGGGAGCCTTTCTAGAAGAAATGGCATTGCGGCTGAGAGTTCCATTGGAGGAGATGAACGCACTGGCGGAACAGGCCGACGGAGAGGTAGTTCTCGGGAGCTATTGTACCGTTTTTTCCGGGACCGAAGTATTGGAAAAGATTAAAAAAGGTGAAAAGCTGGACAGAATAGTGCGAGGTTTATTTCACTCGGTCGTAAAGAGAATTCTGGAGATGGACACCCTTACGGACACCGTGGTCCTGAGTGGTGGCGTAATTGCTCATCACCGTTTTCTTTCTGAACTCATCAGACAACATGTAAAGATTCCTGTGAAGATACCTCCGCAACCGCAACTTATGGGTGCTCTGGGTGCTGCGCTCTACGCCGCTGAACGTTCGACACTTGAGCACTGAGAGGTTGACTATATGCAAATGTATGAATAAGCTAAGACTGTTGGCGTTTGATTTAATGCAAGAGGTGAGAAATGTTCACGATTGATGATGAAGCAACCAGCTACTACAAATCGAAGATTAGTGATTCTCAAGCCCTACGAGTATTCTTCGGCGGCTATGGTTGAGGCGGTCCCAGCATGGGATTGGCTCTGGATGAGCCCCGAGAAGGCGATGAGAAGTACGAAGTCAATCAACTACCCGTGATTGTTGATCCCTTCGCAATGAAAGTGATCAAAGAGTCCGGTGGAATCAAAATAAGATCTAGTATTTTCGGACCAATGGCTGAACTTGAGAGCAGTTGCGGCGACGGTTCTTGCAGTTGCTCGTGATCGGGGTAAATGATGCCCATCTACGAGTTCAAATGTAATTCTTGCGGTAAAGTTTTTGAGAAGATTTGCGGTTCAACTGACACTGAAAAACCGAAATGTCCTTCTTGTGATTGCTCCGAAGTGGATAAGCAATTTTCCGTATTTTCCTCGTCAGGTATAGAGAGAAAGCTCTCACATTCTTGCGGATCGCATTCCGGTCATTCCTGAGGATAGCACCGAATCCGCAGTTCGCGGTAATTGACAAGGGGAGAACTCTTAAAGAGTTTTCCCCTAGGTCAATATTCAAATTAATCCCACTTACGAATATCTTCTATTGTTTTGCCGTTTTCCGGCAGGTATCCTGGTTCGACAGTCTTCACATATCCTTTAATTTTTGCATTTTCCTTCAGAGACTTTTCAACTCCTTGCAGAAAAGCTGCATCTACCTGGGTTTTCGTCTCTATCTCTAGGGTCATTACGTCCTGATCCCCAGGTCTATCCACAACTAATCTTCCGCGAGAGATCTCGGAAAAAGAATCAAGCACCTTTTGGATTTGGCTCGGGTGAACAAACATCCCCTTTACTTTAGTGACCTGATCCGCGCGGCCCAATATTCTCGACAATCTCGGCGAGGTTCGTCCGCATGCACAAGGTTCGAGAATCAAGCTGGACAAATCTCCGGTTCCAAACCTGATTAGCGGATATATTTTATTATTGCATGTGACTACAACCTCACCCGCTTCTCCATCCGGCATTCTTTCACCCGTCTCGGGATTCAAAATTTCTACTATGACATCATGGTGAATGTGCATTCCACTGGTCGAAGGACATTCGTATGCAACACAACCGACGTCGGCTGTACCGTATGCCTGGCGTCCTATTATCCCATAATCGTCAAAGATCTTCTTGCGTAGTGATTCCGGCAGCATTTCAGCAAGTAAAAAACCTATTTGAAGATTGAACTCCGATTTGGGTGAAAAACCTAGTTCTTCTGCTTTCTTGAGAATGGTAAGGAGAAAACTGGGGGTTCCGATGTATCCTGTCACGCCCAACGCTTTTAACACTTGTATCTGATTTTCCGTGTTACCCACTCCCGTTGGAATTATTGTTGCTCCAAGTTCGGAGACCCCCTCTTCGAACATATGTCCGGCGGGTGTGAGGTGGTACGCGAATGTATTTATTACAATGTCTCCAGGTCTGAAACCGATTGCGTATAAAGCACTTTTCCATCGCCAATAATCAGGTATTTTTCCGACGGGATCGTAAATTGGTCCGGGAGATTGATGAATCCTGAGTAAGTCTGAAACGGGCACCGTTAGAAAACCGCCAAATGGAGGATCATTCTTTTGTGCATCGGATAGATCTTTCTTCTTGATGACAGGGAGTCGCGCGAGATCATCAGTTGTCTGAAAGGCGTCGGGGCGTAATCCTGCCGCATCTATCGCTTTTTTAACGGGAGTTCCCGCAGCGTACGCATGCCCTACAACTTCCCTCAAAAAACCTGATTGGTATGATTTCCTTTCTTCTGAATTGAACGATTCCTGTGGTTCAAGAATGCCGGAATTCCGATCTATGTGATGCATAAACTCCTCCTCAGGATTGAATAAAGATATAACTGAATTGTCACGGAGTGTTTTTCCTAGCTTAAGGGGATGAGATCCATTATGGATTAGCACCAGAGTCGAAGAAAAAGCAAGAAAACTATGGAAGGATAAAAAATTAGGCCTTTGAAACGAGAAAACACCCCCACTCCGCCCGCCGGTCCGCCCAAAAAGCATCCGTTGAAGGCTTGTTGCCGATCATAAATATTTCCTTCTCGATCTTTCCACCAACACTGCGAATGCAATCTCGAAAATCTTTGATGGTGATTCGATGAATATCCGGACTTTTGTACCAAGGCTCCGGATATGTTTCACTCACAGGTGTGCGCCCTGAAAACAAATATTGCAGAGTTATCTTCCAATGACCAAAATTGGGAAAGGTAATGATTGACTTTGAAGCCACCCGTAGCATTTCTTTGATCACATGATCCGGATACATTAACTGCTGAAGTGTGCGGCTGAGAACAACATATTCATAACTAAGATCCGGAAAACCTTCGAGACCCTGATCCAAGTCGAGGGTCATGACTCGGATGCCCCTTTCAATGCACCTGATTACCTTATCTTGATCAAGCTCGACACCACAGCCTTCAACTTCCTTCTCATCGCGCAGTCGCTGCAACAATGTGCCTGACCCGCAGCCAAGGTCCAATACTCGCGTAGCCGGAGTTATGAGATCGATGATTATATTAAACCCGACCTCAAATTGGTGAAAGGCTCGGCTTTGGCTATCCTGTAGCTGTAACACCTTGAAGAAACCCTCTCATAATGCGCGTAAGCTTGGGAATTCCGGCATTCACGAGAAACGAATCATGGCCGTACGGTAAATCCAATTCTACAAAGGACACGTCCTTTTTCTCAGCTTGCAAAGCTCTTACTATGGCCAGAGACATGCTCGTGGGATACAACCAATCCGAAGTAAAAGAGAGCACAAGCATTTTTCCCATGATGTTTTTAAAGGCTTCAGACAAACTTCCGTGCTTGTATTCCAGATCAAAGTAATCAATCGCCTTTGTGATGATCACATATGAGTCTTCGTCGAATCGCCTCATGAAGCTGCTACCTTGATGTTCCAGGTAAGATTCAACCTCGAATTCACCCTCCTTACCATTTTCGCCCAGGCTGTACCTGTATCCATTCATATCCGTTAATCGTAGTTTACGACCAAACTTCGCTTCCATAGTTTCTTCGGACAAATAAGTGATATGCCCTATCATACGGGCAACAGCCAACCCGCGACCCATTTTTTGATAAACATGGCTTTCCGCCGGCAGTCGACATTCGGATGCCGGGTCACAATAAATTGCATTTCGCCCGACCCAATTGAATGCAATGCCCTGAGGAGACAATCGAGCCGTGGCGGCAATTACTACCGCCGACTTAATCTTGTCGGATAACCGAACGGCCCAATCAAGAGCTTGCATACCTCCCATTGAACCACCGATGACTGAGTGCAATTGTCTAATACCGAGATGCTCCACCAGCATAGCCTGTAAGTTGACCATGTCGGCTATCGTGATCAGGGGAAAAGACCGTCCGTACGGTTTCGCTGTTGCAGGGTTAATGCTCGGAGGACCTGTGGTCCCTTTACACCCGCCTAGGCAATTGGAAGAAATTACAAAATACTTGTTGGTGTCGATCCCCTTACCGGGTCCAATCATTGCGTCCCACCAACCTAATCGACCATTTGCGTCCATCCCTGCCGCATGAGCATCTCCTGACAAAGCATGTAGTATGAGAACTGCGTTGTCCTTATCTCTAGATAATTGGCCGTAAGTCTCATATGCAACTTGAACCGGACCAAGTTCGACTCCGGACTCTAAAGTTATGGAATCGAATTCAGCAAAACGTGTGGATACCAGACCGTATGCTCCATCCGAATCTGCGTATTCCTTAATGCTTTGTTCCTGATTTTCTTTAGCTGCCTTCATTCAACTGCCGCTTATAGTAATGGGTATGTTTGAGACCTCTGCGTAGTATGGCAATGTGTACTGGTTATATCAAGATTCAAAATAGGTTTACTTGACACAAATGTTCATGAAGCCTATTGAAACCGGCAATTACTGGATTCCCCCTTGCCGTTGTTATTCTTGTTAAACCAAAGGCATATGTCTCGCCAACCATCAAATCGGTGCGTAACGGGAATATCGGAGTGACGATTCCATGGCTGAACCATTAATCCCACGCCGATACCAATATCCAAGTAGCTTTGCAAGTGTAGGATATCGTCTTCTATTATAAAATCGGCATTAGTTTCAGCCAAATATGTCTTCTTGTCCCTATCACCCCCGGTTACTATCATTTCCGGCGTTCCGGATTTCCAATGTAAAGCTTTCAATTGTCTCAACGCAGTTTTCGGATCCGATCTACCAGTGATAAAAAGGAGAGGTTCACCGGTGCTTCGATATATGTCCGAGAGGGTTTCGACTGCACCCTCGTACGGTTCGACATATTCCGCGGCAAACATTTTATCTACGGACTCAGCGAGAATCTTGCGTTCGATCCCAAGAGGGTCGAGATCCCACGTCTTCAGGTCTTCAGGTGAGAGATTTTGGCCCGTTTTAAAATTGATGTGTTCCAGGATAATCTCTATTGATCTTATTACTACACCATCTACATCAAAAGCTATTTGCATTAAGTACTATCTCCGAAAAGTTAAGCAGGCATTTTCCTGAATAGAATTGCCCCGACGATTATTGTTCCTATACTGAAAAAGGTTAGAACGGAAATGTTCAGCAGAGGAGAAAAGCGATACGGACCACCGAGTCCGAAACGCATTCCGTCAACTCCGTAGGTGAGAGGATTCAAATGGGTCAAAATGGTCAGCCATTGCGGTAAATTTTCCAGTGGAAACAATGCACCGGAAAGAAAGAATACCGGCATTATGAGAAAGTTCATTATCAATTGGAATCCGTGCGGATCGCTCATTTTTGCTGCAAATGCAATCCCAACCGCTACAAAAGCAGTGGATATGAGGAACATCATTAGAAAAACGAGGAGAATCCCGTTCAAATCCGTTTTGACATAACCTGTTGCAATTATGGCCGCTAAGAATACAAGTCCCTTCAGCATAGAAGTTGTGACCGTACCTACGGTTTTGCCCGTCATGATTCCGATCCGACTTACCGGTGCGACAAGGATTTCTTTCAAAAACCCGAATTGCCTGTCCCAAAGTACGCTCATGCCGCCGAATATTGAGGCAAAAAGCA
>CAZTJA010000015.1:0-43074 GCA_964613745.1 uncultured Syntrophaceae bacterium | reverse complement strand
GGCAAGCGGCTGGACCGAATTGATAAGTCTTCACGAAGGTCCATGTCCGGTTCTATCTCGTCGCGATCGTACCCGGTAGCCTCCATTATAATTTTTATCACGGTTTCGGTTGTGTCTCCGTCGTCTTCCGTTTCGTCTGAATGCATCGTCTTTTTGAGCATGACGGGTTCAACACTGGGGGTCGAAATAACCGCTTTAATGGTCCGAGTAATTGGTGACGGTTCCACTCGATAGGGTTCGATGGACTGAATGTCGGAAGCAGGGAACATGCCGGAGAGTATCGAATCCAGCTTTTCGTGACTAAAATGTGGATCATACTCCTGTTTGATTGCAGCCAACATGACCGGTTTAAGAAATTTTCCAAAGCTTTCAAGAACGAACCCATTGATCTCTCGCTGGATGATCGATTCCAGTTGGGTTTTCTCCTGTGCAACTGCACCCTTGTAAACAGGCGTAGCAGAAATTGGGGTGATAACCTTGTCGGTTGTTGATGAACTCGGAACCGAGATGTACTTGGCCCGTGATCCAACATCAAAACAGCCTTTGGCGTAGAGTTGTGCCAGGGCAGAGTTATAGACTGTTGTTTCCGCCGAAGGCAAACACGTTTGAATGCATTCCGCTTCTTCTATGGTATCTGCTATGAGGTTGCTGAGGATCTCTCTCGGCCCGATTTCCACGAACAGACGAACGTTGTAATCATTCCAGAGACTCTTGACGTTGTCCATCCAATGCACCGGGGACTCCAAGTGCGCCATGACTATTCTTTTGATTTCTGAGGTGTCATCGGGGAAAGGCTGCTTTGTCGTATTGGAAATTACCGGAATTTTAGGTGCATAGAACTGAATGGTATCTATGAAGGCTTGGAGCTCGTCATGAATGCACCTCATGATCGGTGAATGAAATGCCATACTCACTCGAAGAAGCGTGTTGCGATACCCCATCTTCTTGAGTTCAGCCCCCATCTTTCTTACTTCTTCGGTATTCCCGCCTACGACGATTTGATGAGGTGAGTTTAGGTTTGTTATATAAACGTCGTCGTGCCTGCTCATGAGATCTCGGATAATATCGAGAGGGGCATCTACCGCCATCATTACACCCGGATCCATGTGCATGCCGCAAGCCTTGTCCATACATATGGCTCTCATATTGACGATTCTGAATCCGTCTTCAAAGGAGTAAACTCCTGAGAGACACAAAGCGGTAAGTTCTCCCAGGCTATGTCCGGCGAGGGCCGTAGGCTTGATCCCAAGAGAGATCAAATACTGCACCATCGCATATTCCATAGTGAACAATGCAGGTTGCTGCCACCGGGTTTTCTGTAGATCTTCTTCACGGTCGTGAAACAAAAGGTGGAGGAGATCAAAATCGGCCACTCCTGCGGCCCGATCCATCCATTCCCTAATTACCGGAAACGTTTCATAGAGTTCATGGCCCATTCCGGCGTAATGCGATCCCTGACCTGGAAATACAAACGCCAGATTAGGAGCGGGTTCCGCTTTGCCGAAATAGATTCCCTGCCGCGACAGTGTTTTGATTCTCTTAGGTGGAATGCTTCCGTTTGTGAATGGTTCAAGTTCTGAAATCACGGAAGCTGCTTTCTCAAGTGATTCGGAAACTACGGATAATCTATATGGTGAACTGCCGATTTCAGTCTTGAAGAATGAAATGCCGGATGGAAATTCCCCATCAGCAACAGGCTGTGATGTATCGATTTGAACATCTCGTGAAGTATTTACAAGTATCGTGTCTTCCATTTCCATCGCCTGTTCCACCTGAACGACATAATTTGAACCTCCGAAGCCGAAGGCGTTAACTTGAAACCTTCTCGGATCCCCATTTTTCGTTTGCCACGCCTCCGGAGTTGATAAAACACTTAATCCTGAATCTTTCAGGCCCATTTCAGGATCGGGAGTTTGGCAATTAAGCGTGGCGGGAAGTACACCAGCGTTCATGGCCATAACACCGCGAATCAGACTATTGATGCCGGAAGCACCGAGTGTATGCCCTATCTGAGACTTGAAAGACGTTAGAACAGTATGGGATCCGGGCCTGTAAAACCGTTTGAGAGCCTGGACTTCTTCTAAGTCCCCTTGACGAGTGCTCGTAGCATGACATTCGATCATGTCTACGCTTTCGGGTCCGTAATAACACGCATTAAATGACGACTCTATAGCCAGTTCCTGAGTGGTCCGGGATGACTCCACCATTCCAAGATTGTTGTTGCTTGCTCCCATAGCAGTGATATAGGCGTATGGCTTTGCTCCTCTTTTTCGAGCAATTGACTCCCTTTCAATAACGATCATTCCTCCGCCTTCGCCTAATACCATTCCGTCTCGATCCAGGTCGAAAGGCCTGCTTGTTTGGTCCGGCCTGCGATCCCCACCGGAAAGACCAGCGAGAGCGCCCAGGGCAGAAAATTCGAGAAAATGCATGGGCGTGAGAAATTCTTCAGCTCCGCCGACCACGGCAGCGTCTATAATACCGTTGTCGATCATTTGAACTGCGCTATACAGGGCTACTAAAGCGGTGGCACATGCCGCCGAAACAGAAAAGCTCGGTCCCATGAAACCATATTTATTGCAGATGAAACCTCCTGCAGAGCAATTCAATCTGCCGAGCAGCGTTGTATCATCTATTGCAATACGTCCTGACCGTACTTCCTCCTCGATCGCATGCTCCATTTCAGGACTGAGTTGAACCACTCGTTTTACTGCAGAAACGATCTTATTCAACGAACCCCTGATGATTACGTCTTGCAGGGTTGCAGCCGCTTCGCCGGAGTTTTGTGATATCAGCACACCTATGCGCCGTCGGGGAGTGTCGGAATCGAGGATGCCGGAGCTTTCCACTGCGTTCGCGGCAAGCCACATTGTAATTCTGGTTGAATCCGTCATTGTGCGGAAATCTTGGGGCGGCATTCCAATGTCTTTTCGGGACACTTCGATATTTTGAAATGCGCCAACTTTGCAGTAGGTCTTTTCGGAAGCTCTTGGGCGAGGATCGTAGAAAATTTTATGATCCCATCTGTGCGGAGGAACCGCAATTATTCCGCTTTTCATGTCGGCACTGGCTGCCCATACTTCTTCAGGGCTGTTCCCAAGAGAATTCACGATGGACATGCCTGTTATGGCAATTCGTTCTCTCCCAAACGACGATTCAGCTTTACGACGACTTCTCATTTCTGAGATCACCGGACTAACTTCGATATTATCGGGGCGAGCTTCCGATTCGAATAAAGGTCCCGTAAACGGCAAATTTTCAGCCAAACGCCCTGTAGCCAATTCTTGATGTATTTCATCTAATGACCGGGATGATTCTACGTAGCCGGCGCATGATCCGCTCATAAATTGTCCGGACTCAATGCACTCTTGTCGTCCAAGGAGTTTTCCGCCCGGTTTGTCAAGTCCTTTGGCCGCAGTGAAAAGGCTGCCGGCACTAAGGCCCTCGATTTTTCTCCGAAACGAATCTTCGGATTCCGATCCTGATGCAAATTCACGTTCCAAGGTGCAGATTGCCTGTATTTTCGATGTATTCAATGATCGGACTCTGAGGCCTGTTCCTTCTCCGGTGATGACGGTATCCCCGGGTTCTGAATCGATGATCATGTCTTGGTACAGCTGAGACAATGCTCCGCTCTGAACGATTTCTTTGCTTGATAAATAAACTGTACCCATCTGAAGGGCGTCGGCTCCGAGCATTGCTGCAATGAATGCAGTTTCACGATTGCATATTCCTCCAGCCAAGATAATTGTCGTATGCTCAAGGAGCTTGGGATCTTTGCGGCGCAATTCTGAAATGATTTGTGCCATGGTGAGCGTGCTATACGTACCTATGTGGCCGCCGGCCTCGTGACCTTCACAAATAACGTACCGAATCCCTAATTGCAGTGCCATTCTTAATAACTCTTCATTTGGAGCTATGTACATGGCGGTTATACCGTGCTTCTGCAATTCTACTGCATGCGATGGTTCTCCAGCTGCAATCACGGCGAAACGGGGCTTAATCTTCTTTATCCAGTCAAGTTGCTGATTACGGTAAGGATTTTCATTGAGGGTGATAACATTCACGGAGTATGGTTTGAGAGCCATTATGTCATTTATGGCCCCCAGTTTTTCATCTAAAACATCCGGTGGCATTAATCCAAGAGCTAGGGTAGGGAGTGCACCTGAAGCTGCTATTTGAGCGGCAAATTCGACATTGTCAGTGATCCATGACATGGCTCCCTGTATAAAGGGATACGTGGTCCCCATTTGCTCAGCGGTTTTGCTGTTCACGAAATGCTTCAGTTTTGTTTCTGCTGTCGCCAATATCAGATCAATGTCGGAAATGAACTTTTTTATGGCCTTATCCGTCTCGGCGCCGTATTGATCCAAAAACGATTGAGCAAAAGCCGCTTCAACACCCAAGGGAATCAGCTCGTCTTTCCCTAAAGAGCTTTCTAATGGGTGAATGAGGTTATCGGCGATTCTGTGTAGGAACGCTGCTTGAACATGAGAATTAATATCCGAGGAGCAAAGTAGACCGGCATAATTCTTAATGTCGCGAACGGCAGACGAGTTGCCCTTATTAAAGAGTCGAAAAGGGATACCCAAATTAAAACCGAGAATATCAGTGTGGTCCGGTCTTAAAGATGCGATTCTCTTTTGAAGATTGTTGTTGATACTCATAGCATCGGTTAACCAGTGCACTGATTCAAAAATTATTCCTTTGGAGCCTGCCGACAGAAAAGCAGCTGCACCCAAAGCCGTCCCTATGCCTCCCCAAATATAGATATCGCGAGATGCAGTCGCAGACTTAAGCTTATTGCGAAGTGCGGAATAAAGAATGAATGTTGTTTCTGAACTTACTAATCCCCCTGCTTCATTTCCTTTGATAGCTATTTCCGTTATCTCAGGAAAGTCTGACAGAATTTTGTCCAGCAGAGATATACGGCCGGTAATTGGAACAACTTTGATCCCGTTTGCCAGGGTTTTTATTTTATTCAGCAGGGTTTCAGAATTTTCAAAAATGTCTTCGGCGTCAATTTCCACCCAGGCATTTTCTATACCGCATTCACCTAAGAAACGTTCGAAATCGGGATGGCTTACCTGTTCGGGAGAGACTTTGAGACCAACCGACGGTCCTGATGCATCGGCCTGGACTAGAAGGGGGCCGATGGAATCAAAATCCGATCCCGATATATCAAAAAGGAACCTCGTTCCAGTATTTTTTGCGGATTCGATAAGAGCGGAAGAAATGTCATTTTGTCGCGCACAGAATGCGAGAAGATGATTGCTCAAGAAATTGGGCATTGCTGGGACCTCTCAAATAAGCCGGTAAATTAAACTTTCAATATATCACAAAGTTTGGTGCCTCAGAAGACCTTAGTTGCCATATATGGATTCTAACCGCCTAAACTCACTTTAAACTTGATTTAAACATTCCTTAATATTATACTTGATTGTTTGCGTATGGAAAATCCCCCGGTGATCTCCTTTGGAGAATAATTTACCACCTGGGGAGAGCCGAATATTATTGTGCGATTCGGCTCGGTAAATAGCCGGGAGGAACAATGGCGGAACCTATGAAAGTCCTTCTTACAGGAGGAACGGGTTTCCTGGGTGAGTATCTACTATCAGAACTTCTTGATCGAGGTCACCAGGTTTGGGCGCTCTACAGAAGTGAGCCGAGAAAATTGGACACTATTCGCTTTCTGAGTAATTTAGGACTTCCCCGAAGCGCTTCCGATCTTAACTGGTTCAAGGGCGAGATTTTAGAAATAAATGAACAATGGGATAGCTGGGTTCAAGAATATCCCGGGCTGGATGAAACTGATACAATTCTTCACAGCGCAGCAAGCACCCGGCTCCACATGGATGAAACGGGAGAACCGCTGAGAACCAATTTGGGAAGCGTTAAGGCACTTAAGGAATTGGCTGCGAGGAGACCTTTCAAGGTTCATCTTGTAAGCACTGCTTACGTCTGTGGATTAGTTCAGGGTCAAACGATTACTGAGGTAATCCATCCAAGAGGCGATTTCGTCAATGTGTACGAAGAAAGTAAATGGGAAGCCGAGCAACTTTGGGCCGGAGAAGCGACAATGCTGCGGCCCGCGGTTATTGTGGGCCATTCCGAAACCGGGAGATGTACGTCCTTTTCCGGCTGGTACATTCTTTTTCAGGCGGTTCACCTGCTGGACCGATTGATGAAAGACGATGCAGGTCTGAACAGGCTCGAACTAAACATGAACGTTCCTGCGGACCCAAGAGCCGTGACCAACATTATACCGGTTGACTATGTAGCAAAGGCTTCTATTCAGATTATAGAAAGACCGGAGAACCATGGAAAAATCTTCCATCTCACCCACCCGAATCCCCCAACTCATGAGTGGACGATGGATCACATCTGTAGACGTTTCAATGTGGGAGGACTACATTTTTCGGGTGCGGGAACCCCTTTTACGCAGCCGAGAAATCGAATCGAGCGCATGGTATGGAGACAGATGCAAACGATTCTCTTTCATTTTTCAAATAATCCAATTTTTGATCGAGCAAATATTGACCGTGCTTTGCCGAACCTCAAAGTTCCCGCGATCACTGAGGGCTTTGTAGACAAGTTGCTCGATTATGCGATCGAACATGATTGGGGCATGTCTCGAAATTGATCAGGGAAATGTTTCTGACATTAACTTGAGTAAAACTGAAAATGATTTATATTACAATTACATGTTGCACTTGGAACATTAATTATAACGGATCCAATTACGACAATACCAAATTGCTTCCATCATTAATGTTCGGCGCTTGTATGTTGAATGGAATGTTTATTGCTTCGGAAATGATATGCTAGACATACAAAGACTTAGATCAAAGATTGCTCTCCTTTGCCTGCAATCCGCTCAGGAAATCCACGTCATAAAATCTGCCCAAGAACGAGGACTGTTAAAGCATGAGGTTGTTTTTTCGGAATCCGGTGAAGCCGCGCTGAAGTTTCTCACGAAATCAGGAGAGTTTCACGATTCACAGGATCCGGATCTCATTATACTCGATTGGAATTCTCCTGGAATGTCCGGAAAAGAGATACTCTCATCTCTAAAAACCGATACTCGTCTGAAAAAGATTCCGGTCGTGATCCTCGCGTCAGAAGATTCCACAGAAAACATCCGGGATGCTTACAATCTTCATGCAAATTGCTTTATTAAAAAGCCCAGCGTCGATCAAGCATTTATTGAATTGATCTCCAGCATAGAACATTTCTGGTTTGAGGTGGTTCGACTGCCTTAAGTTCTTCATTTTCATCTGAACTCTTCCGTGTACGAATTGATCCTTTGGAACGACTACAGAATCCGAGAATTAATGTTAATTGTGTGGCGGGAAAGCGACAGAATCTCAATTCGTCTACCGATTGATGTGTCAATCTGCTTGACCGTACTTACCGCTAAGTTTATTCTGCGAGTACTTCCGGGCGACCGGCCAATTAGTCTCAAATCCTAGTATTTGTAGCTGTTTCTTCTCAATAACACATTGTGGTGACTGAACATGTCAAAATATCAGGTATCCGTTGTTCGTTACGAAAGACCTTATGAATCTGTAAAGAAAGCCGTGGAACTCTGCTCAGGACTCGAACATGTAAACTCGAATTCAAAAGTTTTTATCAAGCCGAACATTGTTTTTTGGACAAAAACCGTTCCCTTTCCAAAATGGGGTGTAATTACAACAAGCCAGGTGATCCATGATGTCGTCCTGTTGCTTGCAGAACGGGGTGTGACGGACATCACAATTGGTGAAGGGACGGTGGTGTACGATCCCAAAGATTTCTCCGTAGCTGCTCATGCATTCGATACCCTGGGTTATGATGTCCTAAAAAATCGATATGGTGTGAAAGTAGTCAATGTCTTCGAAAGAGCTTTCAAGAAGGTGGATCTCGGAGACGGAATTTCCTTGAATTTCAATCAGGATTTCCTGGACAGCGATTTTCTTGTCAATGTACCCGTGATGAAAACTCATGCTCAAACCGTGGTGAGTCTCGGGATTAAGAATATTAAGGGTCTTATTGACATCAATTCACGAAAAAAATGCCATTCTGCAGTAGAAGGTCGAGACTTGCATTATTACGTCGCAAAACTGGGATTGAAGATTCCTGAAGGCTTAACTCTCATCGACGGGATTTTCACAAACGAACGTGGCCCTGCATTTGATGGGAAAATTCGACGTTCCAACATCTTAGTCGCATCTAGGGACACTTTTGCTGCCGATAAAACAGCCGCTCGCCTGTTGGGATTCGATGCCAGGGAGGTTCCACATTTCGGGTATTACTCTGAAATGACCGGCAGGAGCTTGGATTATACGGACATTGTGCAAATCGGTGAGCAGCCGGCGGATTTAGGCGGGAAGTTTGATTACACTTTCCCCTATCTTCCGGATAATAGTTTACCGATCCCCATGGCTAAAATGGGTATTTCGGGCTTATCATACCCAAAGTTCGATTTGACCATGTGTACCTATTGTTCAATTTTGACCGGATTAGTACTTTTCTCGATCGCGCAAGCATGGAAAGGTGAACCCTTCGAAGATGTGGAAATACTCACCGGAAAAACGATGAAGCCGACGAGCGGAAAAAAACATACTTTGCTCCTAGGAAAATGCATGTATGAAGCTAACAAGACCGATCCTGCAATACAGCATCTTATAGCGGTTAAAAGTTGTCCGCCGAAACCCGAGGATGTTGTTGAAGCTCTCCATAGTGCAGGGATCCATGTTGAACCGGCCTTATTTGCTGATGTGGGAGCAGCTCCGGGGTTCTATTTAAGACGCTATAAGGATAAACCTGAATATGACGAAAACCTTTTCTCAATTTCCTAACTGATCAGGCTGGTTGATGCGATTCTCAAATGAGATTTACAACTGTGCTGCTGCGTGGGTTCAATCACCTTGATGGTTGAGAAGCGTTGTTTCGATTTTTTTGATACGGCTGATTTCTGCAACTCCTTTGAGAAGCGATAGGTCAAGGACGTGACCTCCGCTGGTTAGATCATCGGAAATGAAATGAAAATGATACCCCGGAGAATTGAGTCTCTCTAAATATTCCGGGGTGCGAAACCCTACGAGTGTACCCTGTATACGTTCTTTGTGGAACAACACTTGATTTCTGAGGGCAATTGCAAGAGTGGGATACGGTTGAACTTGTTTGGGAACGCTTCGGAATAGTCCCTTATGGAGCAAGCAATTAATGCGAATTGCGTAAAAATCTTTCTTTGAAGGCAGCATTGCATCAAGTTTCGTCTTGAGCTCTTCATAATTTAAGGAGCCTTCAAGTTCCAACTTCAACTGGGGATCAAACCGAGTAAGCACTCCGAATGGACATTTATCCCCGGGCTGAATGTCATAAACCCGACCATCGGATCTGATAACGAGAAACTTTCCTCCTGTTACAACGACCTCGCCGTCCAGGCCATTGAGGGTCCCGATTCCGAAATCTGAGGTTTCCTTGAGTTCGCCCCATGTTATGTTGCCTTCAAACATGCCTTGATCCAGCATTCCCATTGTGGAAACCTGTCTCAGCATGGGTTCAGACGCGAAACTTTGATTCCCGCTCAGTATGATGAAGCAAAAGAGAAGGACTACTACGCGAATTTTCATATACACAAATGACTCCTTCCATCAATAGTTTGTCGAATTTCAACGAGTATAAGAGGGGCATCTTACATCATGAACCATGAAAAGATCGATTTTGATTTTGATATGGAAATAAATAGGATCGGGACCGGTTCAGACAAGTGGCGGATGTACGAGGAACGAAAGATTCTTCCCATGTGGCTGGCCGATATGGATTTCAAATCTCCCCCCGCTGTTCTGGAAGCTCTTCACAACCGGACTGACCACGGAATTTTCGGATACACTCATGCTCGTAAAGAGCTTATTAGAATCGTTCGGGACCGACTCTGGGAAAAGTATCAATGGGAAATAGAGGAAGAGTGGATTGTGTGGATACCCGGTTTAGTGGTTGGAATAAACGCGGCGGTAAGAGCAACGGGCTCGCCCGGAGATGATGTAATTACTACAGTGCCCATATATCCGCCTTTTTTGTCCGCTCCAGGTTTTGGTAAAAGGAATTTAATTACCTGTCGCATGGACTACCAACTCGTTGCCGAAAGACAATTCTGGAATTTAGACATAAAAAAATTTGAACACGCTCTAACCACATCATGTCATACCTTCCTTTTTTGCAATCCGCACAATCCAACAGGGCGTGTCTTTGAGCGGCATGAACTGGAAGAAATTGCGGAAGTCTGTCTCCGTAATAATGTTCTCATATGTTCGGACGAGATACATTGTGATCTCCTGTTCTCCGATAAATCACACATTCCGATTGCCACGCTTTCCTCCGAAGTCGCTGAAAACACGATCACACTAATGGCGCCGAGTAAGACCTTCAACATCCCCGGATTGGGTTGCTCATTTGCAATTATTCCAAATCAGCATCTACGATCCGGTTTTATGTCCACAATTGCGGGCATCGTACCACATGTGAATATTATGGGCTATGAAGCTACTCTAGCTGCTTACAAGTACGGCTCGGATTGGCTTGAGCAATTGTTGGATTACCTGACAGTGAATAGAAACGTGGTTTATGAAGAGATTCAGTCCCTCTATGGGCTCCAGGTAAATGAAATTGAAGGGACCTATTTAGCATGGATTGATACACGTGGAACCGGTCTGCAAAAGCCGGTGAGATTCTTCGAGAATGCCGGAGTAGGTTTGGGAAACGGCAAGGCTTTTGATGGAACGGGCTATCTCAGAATGACGTTTGCTTGTCCCGAGAGGGTATTGCGTTCAGCATTTGAAAAGATAAAAGTTGCTTTGACCAAGCTTTAAGCCGTAATTTTGCTCGTGCTGAGCAACCAAATGTATTCCATGCTGGTATGGTGGTTTGCTTCAAGAAGTGATGCAGCGAATTGTCCTGTTCGGCTTCTCGAATAAGTGGCGGGTACGAGTTAATCAGCTGGGAGTCAACCGAAGCGACGGACGAATTTTGGAGAAATTACTTGCTATTATGCCGTGCCATTGTTATAAAATAGCGAATATCATTCATTTATGTGCACATTCCGGGAGGGAGAGATGACTCTTACGAAAGCTGATATTGCCAAAAAGATTGCAGATGATTGCGGTTTCATGAAGGGCGAAGCGACCGAAATCGTCGAAAAGCTGTTGGATATAATAAAGGACAAACTGATTGCCGGAGAAGACGTAATGATATCCGGGTTCGGAAAATGGACGGTTAAAGCCAAACATTCCAGGCGTGGCCGCAACCCCCAGACTGGTGAAGAGTTGATCCTGGACGCACGCAGGGTTGTTACTTGGAAATATTCACCTGTTTTGAAAAAAGCCGTGAACGCCGCAATTAAGTAGAGCTTAGGATCATTACCCCCTACCGATCGAACACGGAATAATGACGGAAAATGGTTCAACACCCAGAATACGAATCCCACTTGGCAGATTTTTAGACGACCTCCGTTCGAAACTCACGGACCACGAGCTGAGGGAAAAATACAATCTCTCGGCTCGTGGTTTCGTAAGCTTGATAAAGGCTCTTTTGTCGAAAGGCATCATAACTGAGGACGATCTAAGAATAAGAAAAGAAATGGCTGTCCAAAGGGACTTGGCAAAGGAATCTGAATTTCTTGCTCAACTATACATATGCCCAAACTGCAGTCATCCGCATCCCGTACCCTTCACACAATGTCCCGCTTGCGGGGTGGATCCAAGTACGTTTCAACCGCCGGAAACAATTATCGAACCGGGGTTCACTACAACCGGTGGACACTTTTATGTGGAAGGTGAAGAGGTAGAGGAACTTGAGGTTACGGGAGATTACGAAACTGTGGGTTCATCGGAGAATAGGTCTGAAGAAACGAGAGACTCGGCCCCGGCCACTTCCGTTCCCGCCGAAAAGAAATCTTCGCTTGAACAGATCAGATCTTTCTGGTCCAAGTTTAGGAAAAAATAACGATCACATAGTCCACAGCTTGTGAATGGCTTAATTGCTTACAGTTCCGTTGGGCAATTTCTCGAATACTTCGTCTGGTTCCTGATCTTTCATTGGAGCAAGACTTTTCCCATGATGGATGAGCATTCGGTTGGACGCGAGCTCCTTTATGTATAATGAAAGAAGTCGGCCGTTTTCCCAGTGCAGACTTAGATAAGGCGCCTTGTAAACGTACCCGCCTTGCCCGGCTTTTATCCAATCCTGATCTTTCGTGCCCTTGTACATGGCTTTGAAAAAGTTATTAGGTTCGAATATTATTTTCATAATTCGATCTTCAGCAGGAATCTCTTTTTCATCTATAATTCTTGCCTTAAGTTGCCAGACGCCTACAAGGTTCGATGAGCCGCTCTCTTTTGAAGCCGTATCTTGATTCGAACAGCCTATCAGAAGCAAACCGAAGGTGACGAGAATAGCGATGAGACAATGTGATGAGTTGAGTTTGTTCATTTTTTAAGCGTGAAAGTAATAAGGCGATCGACACCATGGATCGACCGCCTTATTAGGGTACGTAATTAGATTAAGTAGATCGTTGCCGATCTATATCTCCTAGTACCAGCCGCTTGAAGAGCTGCTGGCGGGATAGTAACCACTGCTGGAAGAAGCTGCAGGCCAGTAATTTCCGCTGCTGCTTGAAGAAGCAGGCACGCAGCAATATGCATAGCCGCTGCTGCTTGAAGAAGCAGGCATGCAACCATAGGTGTATCCACTGCTGGAAGAAGATGCCGGTACACAGCAATAAGCCACCGCACCACTGCTGCTTGAAGAAGCCGCCGGCCAATAGCCGCTGCTTGACGAGCTAGCAGGAGCGTAACCGCTGCTGGAGCTGCTGGATGCTGCGCCATAAGCTGCAAAAGGAGCCCAGGCATAGAAGCCCACAGCATAGGTTGCGAGCATCATAACCATACCGACGACCGCGAGCGTCACTGCAAATTTTTTCATTAAACGCTTACCTCCTCTGAAATAAAAGACCAATTTACCGTCTTCAAACAGAAAACAGTTTTTCCCTCTTCAAAAAGTTAACATGGTATATGTAATCGCTATCACGATTAAACCACATTGTCAACGTTTTTATTACTCTGCATCGCCGCTGCAAGGCTAAACACAGGCTCCCGAGGCTGTATAGACACTTGACTCAAACCTCGGCTCTGCTAGGATTCTCCTAATTTAAAAAGATGTCAAGGATTTTTTCACTATGCCGCTTGTAAATCATACATCAGGAAAAAATAGTAAAAGCAAAATGTTAGCTTCTATTTCGCAGTTGTTCTGCAATCAAACAAACGGTAATAATGGACATAATTTGAGCCTGTTACTGTTTTTTACTCTTTGCGTATCTGTAATTATCGCGCAATACTCCGATTTACAAGCAGATTCTACAAAAAAGGGGGATTTCGGAGCCGTCAAGCCATTCGTCACATCGGAACCGGGGCATTTAACCCAATGTGAGTGTAATTTGACGACTTTAGGAAAAGCCATTGCCGCTTTGGACTCAATTCAAAATGATTTGCCTTCTGAAAAAGTCTCGTCAGAAACAACGGACGGAATGGTAGAAATTATTCGCCAAATTGGCGAGTTGCTTCAAAACGGGCGGCCGGGACGCGCCAAGGAAATCATAACCCAGAGCATTCGTGATTGTGAATCGGGGGCATACGATACCGGTTCATGTGCAAAATGGCTGGGAACCTTGAAAGGCTTAAGTTCCGTTGTCGATTCATCCGGTAAACGGGAAATAACCACCAACGGCATTGGAATGAAATTGGTGAGAATTCCCCCCGGAGATTACATGATGGGAAGTCCTAAACGTGAAATGGACTGGTTGAGAATCACGTTCAAAAAAATCTGGAGAGAGGGCCACAAGCAGTGGTTTCAGGATGAATTACCACTTCATCCCGTTAGGATTACAAAGGCATTTCATATATCCGCGACGCAAATTACGGTGGGCCAGTTCAGGCAATTTGTAAAAGAGACCAACTACAAAACGGACGCTGAGAAGGGTGACGGCGGAATGATATTCAGCAAGAAGGAGGAGCGTTGGGTTCCCCAAAAAAACATGAAGTGGGACTCAACTCCTTGGGCAATAACGGATAACCAGCCCGTGGTTTTTGTTTCCTGGAATGATGCCGACGCGTTCTGTAAATGGTTGAGCCGGAAAGAAAAAAGGACCTATCGACTTCCTTCGGAAGCGGAATGGGAGATGTCCTGTAGAGGTGGATCCGCCTGGGCGCGATTTCCCTGGGGAGATCGACTTCCCGGTGATAAAGACACTAATTTTGGTGACGGCCATCCAAAACTCCCGGAAAGCCTCACCACAGTAAATGATGGATACGAATACGTATCTCCCGTCGGCAGTTATCCACCAAATGGGTTTGGACTATACGACATGAGCGGAAATGTGATGGAGTGGGTATACGATTACTATGACCGCAACTACTTTGAGACATCACCCATAGAGAATCCAAGAGGACCATCCACCGGGAGTTCCCGCGTCAACAAAGGCGGCAATTGGTTCGCCAGTCCGGAGGATGCCCGCTGTGCGTTCCGCGGTTTTTCGGGTCAGACGATGAGCTTCTGGAATTTGGGTTTTAGGGTGGTAATGGAAGATGATGAAAAGGGCAGGGCTAGCTCGGCTGAAGCAAAGCTTGACTCTTCTTCGGGAACTCTACCACCGGGAGATGAAGACGGCATACGATTATTCAGAGAGGCAATGCTTTCTGCTCAGCAACAGCAATGGGACCAGGCTACACAGGTTTTGGAGGAAGCTCTAAAAGTATACGAGACAAGAAAAGATTTGAAATGGATGGCCAGAGTTAGGGCAACACTCGCCGGCATATATGCTGAGCGAAATCGCACATACAAGAGTAAGGAATTATACACTCAAGCCCTGAGCGAATTCAGAACCATAGGAGATGGAGCAAGCGCACGAATAATTTTGGCCCGACTTCAGGAATTGGAAACCTCTCCGGGAGTCAAAGTCGTAGAGGTAAAAAAGGGCGGTATTGCAGACAAGGCGGGGATAGTAGTGGGCGACGTCATAATTGAGTATGGGGGTGAAACCGGTTTCCGAGTGGTAGGATTCAAAAAGCTCGTTGATGAATACACAAATGCCGATCAAATAACAATCAGTACCATGAACAACAATGAAATCACTACAACATTAGTGCCCGGAGGAATTCTTGGGGTTGCTTTAGAAGATATGAAGAAAGCACCGAGACCGGCCAGGCGTGATGACGGTCAACGAGATAGACAACAGAGACAAAGGCAAAGACAGAATAGAAGATGAACAGTAGCCCTGGATCAATCCAGGGCTGATAAATCACTTCTTAGGACATTTTTCGCCTTTAGCTTTTTCGGCTTCAGCCTTTGTGGCAAATGGACCGGCAATCGTTTTAGGTGTTTTGCCTTTTGTTTGGCGAACACTACACTTGCCCGCACTGTCCTTGATAACGACCCACTGATCCGCTGCATACAATACGGCGGAAGACCCGAAGGTGAAGATGATTGCAATTAAAATTGACAGAATTGTTTTCATGCGGAACTCCGACTTTTCAAAATTGATCATCCTGAGCAGGTTACTATGATGTCACATTTAATGCAACTCACAATTTATATGAATTTAAGCCGGTTTTTGATGGAAAAGTAAAAACACGTGTGCGACAAAGCGAGTTGATAAAGGGCTTTTGTTACAAGTCGATCACGGCTCCGTGAGAGCAAACTTGGAAAGACATCAAATCTGCCCCCGCTTTTTTCAGGGCCCCACTTACGTTCTCGCGATGACTCGGATCAGCTAAGGTGATCATACAGCCCCCTCCGCCTGCTCCGCATATTTTATTTGCTTTTGCACCCTCCTTAGAAGCCGCTGAAATGAGGTTTTCTATGCGGGGGGTCGTTACACCGGGAGCTAGTTTTCTCCTCAATTCCCATTCCCGCTGAATACACTCCGGTGCGGCGGAGAAATGTCCCGACTTGAAATTTTTACCGAGTTCTACGGCAGTGTCTCTTATTGATTCGAGAATTTCACGAACAGATCCTTCATCATCGATGTAGGCCTTGACCACGTCCCAATTCGTTGTTCCGGAAAATCTGCTTTCACCTGTGTAGGTTAAAATAATTTGTTCGTAAAAAGATTCTAAAAACCTGCTCGATTCTATGGATGTCCTTTCGAATCCAAAGTAGCCAAACTTAATCAGTGAAATCCCCCCAAACAGGGCTGCTATATGATCTTGGCTGCCTGCAGGAACTCCTATGGCTGCTGATTCGAGCGCAACGGCCGCACTCAAGAGTTTCTCCGCGCTTAAATTATCCGATCTCAAATAATCCAATCCCTTTAAGAGCGCTATTAATAGGGCACTTGAAGCACCTAAACCTGAACCGCAAGGTGCTTCATTGTGAGTCGTGATCTTCAAACCAGTTGGGGGAGGAAACGCTTTCACGGCCCGAGCCACAAGCCCTAGAGGTCCGGTTATCGGCAATTTCTCTGAATCGACTGCCGTCAACTCCAAACGTAAATCTTCGGAGACTATGTTGATCACCGATGATTGAACCGTCTCGAAGTGGACTCTGCTAAATACATTTATCGCAATGTTAACCGTGAATCCGCCTTCCATAAACAAGTAAAGCGGATACAAATCCGTCGTTCCACCTGCCAAATCTATTCTGTTCGGTGCGGTAACCGTAAAACGCATTTCAGTACCCGAGTTCCTCATCGAGAATGACTACGGTGATCTTGGTAAACATTGGTTGCCTGTGAATGATACTCGTGATCCTGCAGATCCTTTCAGGTGAATCGCAATCCATGCATTCTCCGGTCTTCGTGCATGGTGTCTTCTTTGCTAAACTCATGGCTCTTATGGGGGCCGAAACCAACTCGATGCGCTCAAGAGCGGAGTCAAGATTTCGGACAATCTTATTTCTTCCCACAATCACAAGAGTCTTGCCGGGACCGAAGGTTAAACCGTTGATGCGATTACCCGCACCATCTTTGTTCACAATTTCGCCCGTCATTGTTATGGCGCTTGAAGATGATATGAACAGATCTGCCGTCATCTGATTTTTCCGGCATTGCAATTCTTCAACGGTTCCCGGAGTGAGCTGCCAATGATCAAAAATGGTTTTTCCGGTTAGTTGGAGAAGTTGAACGATGCCTAATTCCCTGGCAGTATGCGTGCCGGCAATTCCTACGGTTTTACAATCCTCTGCGGTTTGCATTATGAAATCTACAGCTTCTTGTCGGTTAGGAAAGAAGCGAGCTCCAAATCCGTTTTTCCTGAGTGCTTCAAGTGTGGTTTCAAAAACGATTCTTTTATGGGCTTCAACGAACTCATCCATTGAACCAATTCCTCCAATTTTCATTGTTTTGCTTCGGATTTCATTACAGGTGTGTCATGCCTCTGCGGACACCAATCCCCCGGCTGCGTGCCCTTTATAAACGGCTCGTTTATTATTTTCGGGCAAATCGAGGTTGCTCGCATTCCGGATTGAACACAAATCTTTCGGAACGATATCCCTTCCGGCGGCTTCTGAGGGTTCTCATGTCCTAAGTTTGCAGACGTGAATATATTATTTAGAGTCTTGTATATTGCCGATGTTTTTATTTGCCGCCCTTGAACTCTTATCAAAACGAGCGCGTTATTTTTGTATGCCACGCCCCAAAACCCTTTCCGGTCTTGGGATATAAAAAGTGAAGGTTGAGTCCAGAAATGATTCTCTTCGACGGCTTTACCTGATGACGGCTCAATGCCTTTTAATAAGTAATTCACCAAAAAGATGACCGGTGGATCAATTCCGATTCGCTTTCTAGATGTATCGGGGACCAGTTTGTTGTCTCCCGATACCCTTAAACCGGAAGCAAATGAAACCTTGCGCCCTAGAGTGGCCATTGAGCCATAATGATTGGCCATTTCTATAGGGCCTAAGGGGACAATTTCCAAAGATCCTTCGTTCATCATTCGAGATTTAATCCCAAAGTTTTTCCAAGTGGACACGATTTTCTCGTAACCGCAAACGTTTGCAATTTTTTTTACCAGAAATCCGCGCTCTTTCTTGAATGCGTCACGAAAAGTTCTCGGAACTTGGTCACTGTCGGAAAAAAATACGTGAGAAGTTAACGTATACGGAGGCTTTTCCTGCTTTTCACCAATCAATGCAGGAATCATGGCCATGGGAGCAAAGCTGTCCGTTTCACCTCCCAAGCCGTCCCACTTGTGATTTGAAGGTGAAACATACGCCTTTATTTCTTCAGTTTCCGGGTTTGCTACAATTGCATACACGGCGGAATTTTCATCCAGGTTCTTTATGCATTGTTCCGTGTCACTCTGGAGGACCGGATCCAAAGACGTGACATAGTTCTGGGAACCGCTTTTTGCAACGGCAGTTATATCGCTCAAATCGTCTTTAATAAATTCGAGAAAGCCGGTCATTTTCTGAGGTACAAAAGAAGGTTTTCGCATTGCGGCCGGACTGTTCACAGCCTCGTCGTAATCTTCTCGATTTATTTTTCCTTCTTTCAGCATTAAGCCCAAAATGGTATTTCTTCTGCTTTTTGCACGCTCAGGATGCTTATGGGGATTCACGACATTCGGAGCAATGATGGATCCGGCCAAAAGCGCGCTCTCGTTGAGATCCAGTTCATTGAGATCTTTTCCGAAGAAATTGCGAGCGGCTTCGGCAACCCCTTTTACGGGATAAGGTCCCCAATGGCCCAAATAAACATTGTTAAGATATGCCTGCAAAATTGTGCGTTTGTCATAAAGACCATCGGCGACTACGGCCAACACAACTTCATTAACTTTCCGGAACATTGTTTTTTCAGGATTCAGAAGGGTCATGCGCACGAGTTGCTGCGATATAGTACTACCGCCTTGTACGTAACGGCCGGCCTTGAGGTTAGTTCTTATCGCTCCGAAAATAGAGTCCCAGTCGATTCCTTGATGTGTGAAGAATTTTGGATCTTCAGTGGTAAGAACAGCATTGATCAGCGACTGAGGAATAGCGTCCAGATGAACGGCTCTACAAAGTTCGGGAGCACCACCGGAGGAATTAAGTATACCTATAAGCTCCGGTTCAAATGCGATCTGCTCAACATTTTCCTGTGAGCGCATCAAGCGAATGGAAGCGATTCTGTTCCAATCGAGATTGAGACTCACAGGTCCAGTGACGATCCCTTCTTCTTTTAACGGACAATATTTAAAGTTGATGTTGAAGCCTGATCCGATATGGTTCCACTGTCCAGCATCAGCTACTGCGCCGGTACTGCGAGTGTAGCCAAGCCTTTGCAATCGTTCCACAAGACGTGCATTACCGATGTCATCCCCAATTTTGAGCGTAAACGGTGCGGAATAAACAAAAAGAGGCTTTTTTGAAAGCTTGATTTCAAATACCCAGATCACGAGCAAAGTCAATATCAGCAAGTATGCCGACAACACAATGAGCAGCGATTTCAGAATATACGACAAATATTTGAATATACGTTTTGTTCTACCGTTCAAATCTCTTCTCGTATACCGGAATTAATGGTCCCCGACACTGATAACTCAAAATCTCCGTGTTGAAAAGATGACGACCGGAATTTTAACGAAAAATATAAGTGAGGCTTAGAAGATAGTTATTACAAATTTAGAGGATGAGAATACCGTCTATTCTGAAATTACTAATTTTTTTGCATTAGGTATGAAACAGCTCCGTCCAGACCCTCTAATGTGAGTTCGTACATTTTGA
This sequence comes from uncultured Syntrophaceae bacterium, assembly GCA_964613745.1. Lineage (GTDB taxonomy): Bacteria > Desulfobacterota > Desulfomonilia > Desulfomonilales > Desulfomonilaceae > CAZTJA01. Next base: position 23,340 of record CAZTJA010000015.1, on the reverse strand, counting down.
AGATTCCGGCTATTATTCCAATGGTCCTCGTCATTGACCAGAGTCTAAGTGGAGTCGGATTTAACCAAACCGAATGTCTGAACAATTTTGAAAGCAAATGAAGCCGATCTATACTTGGCAATCCGCTCCGCTCTTCTATGTGAATGGACCCATCGGTGGCCATGAGTTCGTACGGGGCCATTGCGGCATCACCTACAATTACTACTCGCGTATCCGGATCCCAGGAGGAGAAATCAGTTACTCTGTGAGGTTTAAATCGTCTTTGGGCATCCTCCCAGACATAATCGTAAATCGTATTATGAAAATAGTAGGTCTTTAGATCCTTGAACTGTGATCTGGAATAATTAAAAAGTGTCTGCACCACTTCAATATATGGATCCATTGACCACCCGCCGTTATCGATCAAGAGAACCACTTTGAGACGATCTCTTAAACTTCTATCGAAAACTATTTCGATTTCGCCTGCGTTTTTTGTCGTGGCTCTAATCGTTTCATCTATGTTGACGTTATCTTTAGGACCTTCCGGTACCATGCGGCGGAGTCTTTTTAGCGCCTCACCCATTTGGGCTTCAGTTAAGGGTCCGTCCATCGAGTAATCTTTGTAACGTCTATCCATGGCGACCTTGACTGCCGATTTATTCAACGAGCGCCCTCCCACGCGCATACCTCCGGGATGATACCCTGAGTGGCCCACCGGTGAAGTACCTTTGGTCCCAATCCACCGACTGCCGCCATGATGCTCCTCGGTCTGTTCCTTAAGACGATCAAGAAAGTATTTGATCAGTTCTTCCGGAGACAGTTTACTTAGTTGTTCCTCTGAAATTCCCAATGCATTGGCCAAAGCTTCAGGTGTCTTCAACCATTCGGCAAGCAAGTCCTTTACAGCGGCTTCAAGATCGATTCCTTTGAAGTCGGGGAGTTCCGCCCCCCGAAAAAAATGAGCGAATACTCGATCATACAGGTCAAAGTAGCGTTCGCTCTTAACCAAAATAGTCCGAGCCGCAATATAGAAATCGTCGAGTCCCTCAATAAGACCCGCTTGGAGAGCTTTTTGAAGCCTGAGAAAAGAAGTAGGTGAAACGGATATACCCGCGTCACGCAAAATGTAAAAAAAATTGATGAACATCTACCTGCCGTCCTTGAACTATCAAACGCGGATTCGTCGACTCTGACCCAGAGCTTGCTGATAATCCGTGCTTTTCTTGAAAAGAACTCCCAAGAAAGGAATATTTCCGGGCACTAGATCTTTTACTCTGAAATCAGGGTCGGCATTCAGGGCTCTTATCCAATTTATTAATTCCCTGGTAGCCGGTTTTTTCTCGATTCCTTGAAATTCTCTCAATCTGTAAAATGTTTTTATGCAAATTTCCAATAGTGAGCGGTCCAGATCTGGAAAATGAACATCGATAATCTGCCGCATCATGTCCGGTTCCGGGAAGGCAATGTGATGGAAGTTGCATCTGCCTAAGAAAGGATCGGACAGGTCTTTTTTTGCGTTGGACGTGATTATGATGACGGGCCTATTACGTGCACGGATCGTCTTGTCTACTTCCATGATGTCAAATTGCATTTGGTCAAGAACATCGAGCATATCGTCTTGAAAATCCGTATCCGCCTTATCGATTTCATCAATAAGCAGCACTACCTTTTCGTCTGCAACAAAAGCTTGCCCGATTTTACCCATCCGAATGTATTCTTCGATATTGCTTACGTCTCTCGAAGAATCCCCAAAGCGGCTATCGTTCAATCTTGTAAGTGTGTCGTACTGGTAGAGCGCATCAATCAGCTTAAGACTTGATTTGACGTTTAGAATTATGAGCCTCATTCCGAGACTTTCGGCAATTGCATGGGCGAGCATGGTCTTTCCGGTCCCGGGCTCGCCTTTTAAAAGAAGGGGCATTTCTACGGCCATTGAGATGTTGACGATTTTGGCAAGTTCTTCATCCAGAACGTACTTAGACGCGCCGGAGAAGGTATCTCGATTGGAAAGATCGGGCATCCTGAGCGGCTCCTTTTTCTTTAGTATCGAGAATGGCTGACCTATGATTTCGGTGAGTTTTGAAATGATATTCATACACAGCCGTCCTAAAGAATCATTCTTATCCGAAAGGGGCGTATATAGTCAATCTATTGAATCCCTTGTTCACCTCGGATAAAAAAAGAGCTAAGATGTTTTGATTGAGACGTGTCATGCCTACATTGCTCAGTCCGGGGACACGGAGTCCCGGTGTTTAGGATTTTTCACTTGACAATGGAATTGCCGGATGGCTAATGTAAGGCGTCGCTATGGTAACTGAGCCGATTGGCCCGGTGCTTAACAAAAAAAGCATTGACAACGTGGCTTATTTTTGCCATAAACTTTAAAAACATCCGGAAGTATAATTTTTTTGGAGGCGATCCAAATCTGGTATGTAAGCTTCCTTTGAAAAGGATTGATGAAAGGAGGATGAGGGTATGGTTAAGAGGACTCTTCTTGTTCTCAGTATTTTGTCTCTGATGGTCTTTGCGGCGGGCACATCCAACGCATTTTGGACCGGTGGCTGGGGCGCAGCTGATGAATGCGTTCAGAAACCGCTTTTTGTTCCTGTAGATTGCCCACCGTTTCCCGAAGCCAAAACCATAATTAAGACATGGTCGGTAAAAATCGAAGGACCTTGCCCCGCTCCGGGCCCCATCGCATGTGGACCCGCTAAGAAGGACGGTTGGGGTCCCGGTATGCTGTGCGCGATGGCCGGTGTGATCGCTACCCCGTTTGACTTCCTGTTCGGCGGCTGCGACGGCGTATATGGTTGCTTCCCCGGAATGGGCGGCGGCGCGGATGGCGACTGCGGTCCCTGCTTTGGCCCGATCCCCCGAGTATTGGCGACGGTTCCCATGGTATTAGGTGCACCTACCGTAATGTTCGGCGCACTCTGGTAGATCGTATTCTCGGTGGACGAATTACAATGAGATGCTAACAAAAGGACCGGGCTAACTCAGTCCGGTCCTTTTTAACTTCGGAACTAGAGGCTCTGTTGTGGAACTTGGATCCTGAAAAAAGACTTGACAAAAAGCAAGTTTTTGGATACAAAATTCGCAATATCCTTTGCAAATTGAACAGAATATCGATTATTTCCGGTTATAGACTGGAAGGCTTGAATGAAAGGAGGATGAGGGTATGGTTAAAAAATCCGCTGTAATCTTTGGTATCCTTGCTATGCTGGCACTTGGTGCAGGGATGTCCTGGGGTTACACTGTGAGCCAATGGCCTGTTCCCGGTATTCCTAATACCGTATTTTGCGGTGGAAGCGCTTGCTTGACCGGTGCACCTGAAGACGTAACTCTTAAGGGCCCCGTAGCCCCCGCTTGTGAACCGCCCCTGGTTCCCGGAATTATTCACGCTGCATTGAGTGTTCCTTTTAGAGCTGCAGCTATAGTAGCAACCCCGCTGTTCGCCGGTGGATACTGCCCTGGCGATCCCTGCTGCAAAGTGGAACTCGGCGAGCCCGCTTATGTATTGGCAGCCGTGCCTTGCACCCCTGTCAACACCTATGTTCCCCCCAAGGGCTGGTAACTATTCCTTAATATGAACCAAAAATTGGCCGGGTCATCCCGGCCTTTTTTGTTTCGAACAAAATTACGCGACGCGTAATTCGTAGAGACCTTCTCAACGTCATTCACATCCCCAGTCGATTCCAGACCACAACCAACAACACCATCTTTAATCTCCATTCTCGAAAGCTGCTCTAATTTTGTTAATGCTTTAGCTAGAAAATTGCTAATCGATCAAGGTGATAGCAAGAATTTGTTCGTTCGGAGTATAATCATTCCGGAATCAATCTTAGGTACAGGTGCTCTGTTGTCCGTCAGAATCTTAGATGACGTCGTTATCAATCGCATAGCCGCAGGTGAGGTAATTGAGAGGCCGTCCTCCGTTGTAAAGGAGCTTGTGGAAAATTCCATAGACGCGCAAGCTGCTTGCATACAAATCGATATCGAATCTGGAGGGAAGAGACTCATACGAGTTCGCGATAACGGGATTGGAATGAATTCGGATGACGCTTTCCTGTCATTGGAGCGTCATGCGACGTCTAAGATTTCGACTGAAAAAGATCTGGTTTGCATAAAAACAATGGGCTTCAGAGGAGAGGCATTGGCAAGCATCGCTTCGATTTCAAAAATGCGTTTGGTAACCAGACACGAGTCGGATGATGCGGGTATGGAAATCCTCATGGAAGGAGGGACTCTGAGACATTCCGGACAAATTGGAGCAGGAACCGGCACAACTATCGAAGTACGCAATCTCTTTTATAATGTACCGGTCCGCCGTAAATTTCTCAAAAGCGATGAAGTTGAGTCGGATTACATTAGGGAACTGGTTAACAGGCTTGCCCTGGCACATCCGCAGATTGCTTTCAAGTTGACCGAGAATGGAAGGTCCAAACTGGATTCGCCCCCGATGCAATCCGTATTTGACCGAATTTATGGCATTTACTCCAAGGAGGTCAGGGATAATCTGATTTCCGTTGAGTTTAAAGTGGAAGAGTCAATCATTAAGGGGTTTATTGCGAAGCCGCCCTATTCCAGATCCAATATGAGATCGGTGATAACATTTGTAAATGGACGTCCGGTCAAGGATAAACTTGTTAATGCCTCTATAAACAGAGCTTTCTCAAGTGTCATCGAAAAGGGCAAATACCCCTTCGCGGTTCTTTTTCTCTCCGTTCCTTTTGACGAAATTGACATTAACGTGCATCCCCAAAAGGCGGAAGTAAGGTTTTCAAAGCCGCAACTCATTTCGGGATTGATCCTAGATGGAATCTACGTAGCTCTATTTGGAACTCCGTTCAAACTGCCAAATCATGAGCGAGTTCAATGGAACAGGGATTCTCCTGAACACGATTTTAAGGCATCGACCAACACCCAATTTGTAGGAAGTATTCGGAAAGAATATGCCGAGTTTAAGTCTGAAAATAGTACAACGAGCGACGCTGCCTCGGTTTCATCCGGTCCAGAGATGTTGCGGGATGAACGTGGTCGATTATCGGAATTGGGTATTCTCGGTCGTATACCGAACTCATTTCTCTTGCTCCATGATGAGGATAGTCTAGTGATACTCGATCAACATGCTGCACATGAAAGACTCTTGTTTGAAAGACTCCGTGATGCAGACAGGCGAGGAGAACGTCTGGAATCCCAAGGATTGCTGATGCCCCTCATAATCGAACTTTCATCGCAAGAGTCCGAAGTGCTTCGTGAACACATTGACATTTTGTTGTCGGCGGGCTTTGACATAGAAGGCTTCGGGGAGCAGGCGTTTCTGATCAGATCCGTTCCACAGTGGATGGATGAACCTGATCCGGAAAAGTTTATAATCGGAATGATAGACACTGTAATTGAGACAGGACTAAAAGGAGACCTGCAAAGTCGGAAGGATGACTGGTTCAAGATGATTGCGTGCAAGGCTGCGATCAAGGAACCAAACGGAGTTTCAAGAGAGGAAATTCGTCATCTTCTCACGAATCTGGATTCTTCTCCCGTTCCTGAAACTTGTCCTCATGGACGGCCCTTTGTATTGAGAATCCCTTTTGGGGAGATTCGTAGACGAATGGGACGCTGATGATTAAGGATCAATGATCGTAATCCCAATCCTGATTAAACTTGGACCGAGAACCACAACCTATTTTAAGACCATTTTCACAGGTTTTGCCAAATTGATATAAACGCCATTTTCGGTTTGGCCGCGATCCATGGTCCCCACATACATCTTCATCAGATCGGCCAGTTGTTTAACGGATTTGTTCAGTAACCTCACACACCCGTGCGATTGGCCGGAACCTATGGTCCAAGGAGAATCGGTGCCATGGATCCGGTAAAAACCGTTGTCGACCAGCTTCATTTTCGGTCCCATATTGTCTTCGAAACCGAGTTCATCACCCGGCTCACTCATAGCTTTTTTGGAAAACAGCGGAATCATGTGTCCTCCGTAAACGGCTCGGCTCTGAACCATGCCATATGCCCAATCTTTGGGTGGAGGAATCCAAAGTGGCTTGTCGTCGAAGATCCGAGTCAGATAAAATGTGCCTCGCGGAGTAGGGAATTCCGGAGAACCGAGCCCTGTTCTACACTTGAAAAGCAGTTTTCTTTCATTGTCGTATTTGATGCCCAGAAACTCCAAAGTGAAGGTACCATGATCGACAACGACTTCGAAACTCGGAAAAATATTTATGGGATCCCCAATTTTCTTCCCTATATCAGGTAGCACTCCATCCAAGTCCAAGAGTTCCGCACCTGATTTGCGAACAGCCGGGAAGTTCGGACCGAGAGAAGCCAATCTGGGTTGAGGTATGAGTTCTTTATCATGAAGATGAGTGAATCGAGAATTCGGGTGTGGAGTCGCCTGAATGCCCTGATGATGCAGATCCAAAACAGCAGAATGAGGAGGAGCCGACAAGAGCTCTTCGATTGCAGTCTGATCAGTGGTTCCCTGCATTTCTCCGGGATGCACACTAGAAACCAAAGATGCTTCGTCTGAAGAAATGGACACCGTTACAAGGCATGTGAGAATTGTGATTAAATTGACTACTATTTTCAACAAACCTGTCTCCAACCCAAATTCAAATCATTTACTACGACGGATTTAATTTTAGATATTTTTCCGATCAGAAGCAAATAGTTGAGACTACCCCTTTACCAAAACCAAGTAATCAGCCGGTAAATTGCGACACGGTTGAAGGAGGAAGACCACACATAATGGATCCCATTTCACCATCTGCATGAGCAACTAAATCTTATTCTGAACTAGAGCCGGTCACAAATTTCTTGTGGTTACCGAAATATGGGATACGGATTGTCGCCATAAGATACGCCGTGGCAAGGCAATTTGAGAGAGGGGCAGGCAGTGTCAAAAGCACAGGGTAGCGCCTGAGGCTGCAAAGTAGGTGGTCGACAGGGAACTGCACAGGGATTGATCACGTTGGGAAACTCACATGGCACAGGATCACAGAAAAGCGCACATCCCATGTCTCGCGGACATCCCCATGTAAAACGATATGCCCAGACATCAGAGCTAAAACAACTTAATGCTATAATGAACAATGCTAAACCGACTATCCTTCTCATGATGCCTCCGAAAAGCGTACAAAATCATAATTACGGTGTTCAGTTCGGATTATAGCATTTGTTGCGATTGTATGTCAATCTTGATTCGCTACTAATTTCATCTAATTACAGTTCAAGTGTTGCCTAAGATATTGCTAATCTTTCAAGTGCTTTCTAGTTCTGAGCACTAGATCGGAGCCTCATTGACTTATTTTATGCTGTTCATCAGCATAGATCGTAATTCCTTGTACTGTTCAGAGTCTGAGTTTGCCTTGTGAATTTTACCATCGGATTGCGAAATAAAAACAGTTTGCCCGAATATATGAATGACTACGGCCTCATAGTCATCTTTGGAATTCAATTTATCCCATTTGGGTTCAACTCTCAAAATTACATCTTTCCCAACTTTTAAGCCGTGTTCATCCGTATAGGGTCCTTTCACCGGACCGACGGAATAGTATTTCCCATGTAATGCGTAAAATTTTTTCTGGGATTCTGTTGCATTTGCCAGGGCCGATGAAGCGTCAGAATCTATTTGAGCCACCTTGGAGGGAACCACATAATTTGATGCGAACTGAAATAAAAAATAAGCTATCAAAAAATTGACCAACAACACTGTTAGACTCGTACGGAGCAACTTCTGTCTGGTTTTTAGAACTTTACGCTCTATGAACCAAATCCAGAATGCATACAACGTTGGGGTAAAGACTATGATGATTAAGCAAAAGTAAATGAGTCCCAGGACAGCGTACGTGGCGAGAAGCTTTAGCATCATGTCGTCCGAAAAGAGGAATGTTTCTGCTGGATCAACCGCTCAGCTTGGACTATCAAATATGGATCTAATTCCGTTGAACTGATGACAAGGTCCAAATCGGCGAGGGTAAGAAAACGAATCATTCTCAAAGATACCGACAAAGGTGAATACGGATTCAGAACTATACATTTTTTTACTGAATATCGCTGGATCCACTTTCGGTGGCTGTAGATCTCTTCAATTATCTTGGGGGATGTTGGCCTGGTCGATCCAATTTTGAGAACATCATTCTCGGTTAATCTCTGATTATCAAGGAGAATGCGAATGACTCTGTGATCCTGATCTTTGGCAATTTTTTGAATCAGCTTGAAATCTGGTTTTTTCGCTAGTGACTTCTTCATTCCAAGCGGAATTTCCTTCAATGCAGGTTCCGAATACGGCTGATGTGGGACATCTTCCCTCGATGAAGGTAAATCCAGCAAGACGGAAGCTACCGCGAACTCCTCACGATCTTGTGATAATTTTACTAAACAGGATACTCGTTGTGATCCGAAAACATCGACCATGATCCCTGGAACAATAACGGCGTTGTAGAGCGATCTATATTGCAACAATCCTGAAACCGCACCGTCCATAATTTGCTTAAGAGCGTCAATAATTTGATCATCGCCCAATTGTTTCAGACGCCGGCAAATTGCGTAGCTCCTCTGTCTCACATCCAATACCGCCCCTAGACTAAAAATAAGTTGAACGGGATAGGGGACCGAAGTAGTCATTGCCGGGTTCCCGGTTCAATGTTTCGGGCAATATCCATCGGATCGGGAGCAGGATTGGGTTCCTCCTTTAAAGGAAGTATGTGCAAATAGTCTGCGATAGGTGCTTTTATGAATTTTAGATCCTCATGACTGATACTTACGGGAACTGCCATCCGTTTTTCTTGCTCCGACAAAACTAGCTCACCACTTTCGCTTACCAATATAATTCGCGATTTCATGTTCGTGCCGCGGGATACTCGCTCAGGGATTCCGAGTCCGTAATTCAAGTGCCCTGTCCCAGCTATTACAAGCATTGTTCGGGCTGTATTTTCTTTCGCATTGAGATAATTAAGGATCGTTGACGCCATTATCTCATCCCGAAGTACCTGGGCCTGAACGATTGAATCCAGGGCTTTGTCCTGAAATGATTTATGAACTCTTAATCTGAGTCGGAGAAGCTTGTCTTGCTCGGGGGATACATCCCACGATGTTGGCAAAAGCTCTTTCTCCTTATCCGACAAAGAACTTAATCCTTGACGAGCGACTTTCTTGACCAATTGGTCAGGAGCATTGAGTGCGATTAATGGAATTCCCCGTTTTCGCGCTTCCAGTAAAACGTCTGCATAGTCGTTCAAGTTCGTCCAGTGGTCTCTTCCAAGATTTCTGATCAAAGCCGAAACATCTTTATCGCTTTTCTGCCATTCATCGAGGATGTGCTGCTGATCAATAGAAAACATTTCCATACCGATGGCCAATTTGGACCCACGGTCGGACAATTGCCTTATCAGCTCCTTTTGAAACCTATGATGACGGGTAATTGTGTGGATCTCACCAAGGTATATGATTCCAACCTGCGCCAAGTCTTCGATCATCATTTCCATAGGAATTGGTTCACCCATATACAAATCCACAATTATTGATTCAGATAAGACGGAAGTTGATAAACCCATGGTGAGCAAACCTATCGAGATCATTACGAACCATTTTGTATTCACTATAAACCCCAATTTCCACCTGCAACATCGAAATCCTGAAATTCTCCCGTTGCCGTTTCATTAAAAATCCTGATATTTTCTACTCTGCTGTAAGGTGACCCCTTACGGAACCAGTCAACGACGGTATCAACTATTTTGCTGTCCCCTTCCACAACTGCTTCCACGCGTCCGTCGGACAAGTTTCTGACCCATCCTACCGCTCCGGCGTTTCGAGCGACTTTTCTGGCGTAAGCTCGAAAGGCGACACCTTGCACCCGCCCGGAAACCAGAATCCTTTTACGCACATTAGGCATGTTTCCTCCTCGATGGCGGCTGTGTTACCAAATAGTATAGAGCATCGGCTCGCTCCAGGAAAATAGTTACAATCGGGTGTTTCTGCCGGCTAGATTTAAGAATTCCGCTTCATCCAATATAGTGGTTCCGAATTGTACAGCCTTGTCCAACTTGGAACCGGGGTCTTCTCCAACCACGATAAAATCTGTTTTTCCGCTAACGGATCCACTCACCTTTCCTCCCATAGATTCGATCAGTCGCTTGGCTTCTGGTCGGGGGATGGATAGAGTGCCTGTAAGCACAAAGACTTTTCCCGAAAAAGGAGTCTCACTATTGACGGTCCTTGCCTCCATACTCGTTGGCTTAACACCCGAGTCCAACAATTTTCTAATCATTGCCATATTTCTTGGTTCTGCAAGGAATTCGGAAAAACTTTGAGCCACTTCAGGTCCGATTCCGTGAATGCTCTGAGCCTTGTCTCTAGTAAGTGTTAATATTGTTTCTAAATTGCCAAAGGCCTCGGCCAGAATCTTAGCTAGGAATTCTCCAACCAGAGGGATACCAAGAGCATAGATGAACCTTTCTAGGGTGATGTGTTTTGAATTCTCAATTGCATTAATTATATTTGATGCGGACTTACCGGCCATTCTTTCCAGAGCGGCCAATTGAGGGACCGTCAATGAGTACAAATCTGAGGGATCTTTAACAAGTCCGGTATCGACAAGTTGGTTCACCAGTTTCGTGCCAAGCCCCTCAATGTCCATAGCTCCGCGGCTCGCAAAATGCAAAATGGTTTCTTTAAGTCTTGCTGGACACGATGAATTGACACACCGTTTTGCCGCTTGACCTTGCAATCGAATTGCATGTGATGCGCATACCGGACAAATATCAGGGATCGTGTACGGCTTGCTATCTGCAGGTCTAAGTTCCGGGATAATTGAAACCACTTCAGGTATTACGTCACCGGCACGCTGAATGAGAACGGTGTCCCCCTCTCGAATATCTTTTCGGTCAATTTCGTCCTGATTATGTAACGAGGCACGGCTGACGGTTACCCCGCCGACTTGAACCGGCTCCATAATTGCGACCGGAGTCAATGTTCCTGTTCTGCCTACGCCGATTTCAATCTTTTTAATAACAGTACGAGCGCGAAGGGGCTCGAATTTGAATGCGATCGCCCATCTTGGAGAACGTGTTTTTATTCCGAGCTGTGCCTGATGTTCTAGGGAATTGACCTTTATCACCGCTCCATCAATTTCGTAAGGCAAGTCTTCACGGATTCGGTTTAACAACCGAAAATGCTCCAAAGCTTCTTTCACATTGTTTGTTAAATTCGCGTGAACCGAATTGGCCGGTAATCCAAGAGCCGCCAGGGATTCCAGGACTTCCCAATGGGTCGTGATACCGTCTCCTACGAATCTGCCGATCCCATGCGCCGCAAATTTTAAAGGTCGTTCGGCTGTAATTCTTGCATCGAGTTGTCTCACGGAACCGGCGGTGGCATTTCTTGGGTTTGCAAAAGCAGGCAAACCGAGATCATCCCTGGAGCGGTTCAATTCATCGAAATCTGCCCGATACATGAAAATTTCACCGCGAACATCGAGAATTTCGGATCCGGCGAGCCGCCCGACGGAGGCCAACTTAAGTGGAATAGCTCGAATGGTTCTTACGTTTTGAGTGATATCTTCACCTGTGTATCCATCACCACGAGTAGAGGCGGAGACAAGTAGTCCGTTAGCGTAAACCAGCTCAACTGCAATACCGTCGAGTTTAGGTTCAACAACGTAGTCGATTTCATGTTTCAAACCGAGGCCTTTGCGTACACGAGAATCGAATTCAAGAAGCTCAGGTTCAGAAAAGATGTTCGATAACGATAGCATGGGCGTCGCATGCTGAACCTGTCCAAACTTGTCTAATGGCTCTCCGCCAACTCTTTGGGTCGGAGAATCGGGAGTTATAAGATCAGGATGAGCATTTTCCAGCTCTTCAAGATTTTTAAACAAGGCGTCATATTCGGCATCAGTTATTTGAGGGTTGTCTAAAACGTAATATTGATAATCATGTTTGCGGATTTCCGCTCTCAGGCGTTCAAGTTTTTGCGGCACATCGGAATTGAATGAATCCAAATTCATGGCTTCTCCGATTTCTATTTTGTCAATGATTGGTCGCATTCACGGTTCTCAGCCCGACCTTCATTTTTTTAAAACTTATCTCACCTGTTTTCAATCCATCAACTCTATTCAACCTACTGAGATAGAAAACGGTAAACGAACAAAAGGTGAAGCTCGGCTGACCATATAGCAAACGGTCGCCCACATGCTTTGTGGCCGAGTATGAAGGGCGATTTCCCAAGAAACGTTTAAACGCTACGACAACAAAAAACAACAACGTGGTAATGTGCTCACATGAGTGTCACAAAACATAGATCCAACTATCCGTACGAGCCGGGAGGCTATCGGGAGGTTTTTGCGATAGCATTTCCGCTGATACTGTCCACTGCATCACTGACCATGATGCTGTTTGTGGATAGAATGTTTTTGGCCTGGTACAGCCTAAATGCCGTCGCTGCCGCAGTTCCGGGCGGCATCACGTATTTTACGATCTGCTCTCTTTTCATCGGCGTTGCCCAATATACGAATTCGATTGTTGCTCAAAACCACGGAGCAAATAAGAAACAGGCTTGCTCGCGTGCAGTTGCCCAAGGAATCTGGTTTTCGCTCATTTCGGTTCCTCTCATTTTAATGTGTATTCCTCTCGGCAGGTTAGTTCTTATCTGGGGAGGGCACGGGCCTGACATAGTGCCACTCGAAATCGAGTACTTCACGATTCTAATGATCGGTGGGACGTTGCTCCCCTTCAATGCAGCGCTGTCGTCATTCTTTTCAGGAAGGGGGCGAACCTCAATAGTAATGTGGGGTAATGTAGCGGGAAATGCTGCAAACATATTACTGGATTATTTGCTTATATTCGGTAAATGGGGCTTTCCGGAGCTCGGTATTCGCGGAGCCGCTATAGCCACCGCAGCTACGAATCTTATTCCTGCAATCTATTGGTTGAGTCTCTATTTAGCGCCAAAGTATCAATTCAAGTACAAAACCCGAAAGAGTTTTCATTGGGACAAAGGTATGTTCCTCGTACTGTTAAAATTCGGAATTCCTTCAGGAATACAGTTCTTTCTCGATGTAGCCGCGTTCACCGTGTTTGTTTTGCTCATAGGTAGGCTGGGCGAAGTGAATCTTGCTGCGAGCAACATTGTGCTGTCAATTGAATTATTGGCCTTCTTACCAATGGTGGGCGTATCCATAGCTACAGCTACTTTGGTGGGAGAATATATAGGTCGTGGTCAGACGGATATAGCTGAGAAAAGCGTGCACACTGCACTGAAATCAGCATTTATGTATACCGGTGTTTTGGCCATACTATTCTTTGCAATCCCGGAGCAGTTCATCAAAGTCTTCACAGCGGGGCAGGGAGATCAAGCTAATTTTACCGAGGTCGTTCGTACCGCAATCAATCTTCTCAAGATTATAGCCATTTATACTATTTTCGATGCCCTCTATATAATTTACTCTGGAGCACTGAAGGGGGCAGGAGATACGAAGTTCGCAATGTGGGCCCAGGTAATCGTGGCATGGGTTCTGTTCGTCATTCCGGTGTATCTGATTGTAGTGAAGTTTCAGCTTGGTTTATATCCCGCATGGGTGGCAGTCCTCTGTTATGTAATTCTTCTCGGAGTAGTCTTCTGGCTTCGATTCCGTTCAGGTGCTTGGCGCAGAATTAGTCTGGTTGCAAACGATGCAAGTCCTACAGCATCGTGACCTTGAGATATTGGCTTGTCCGTTCAGCAGAAGGAGTTCAAAAGAACTTATGAATACGAGAAGGGTCCAGCCGTGTATTGGAGTCCATCTCAGAACAGGCAGATCATTCACTGCTCAATTAATTGCATTTCCTCATTCAAAAAATGAATACTCGCACCAACAAAATTCTTATAATCTGTTTCGTATGGACCCCGGCTCTTAATATCGTTACTTGATTCAATGTGACGATGGAACGTTCAGATTTGAAGAACTCTCCGAGGAGAAATTGATGATTCCCACGCAAATACTTTTTTGTGCCGATTTTTCCGACAACTCACTGAAGGCCCGAGAAATTGCCGTAGCATACGCAAAAGAATTTTCGGCCGGCCTCATTGTTTTGAACGTCGTGAACACAAGATTTTTGAAACATCCAGCTCTTCTGGACTTGCCGGTGTATGAAGAAGCCTTTCAGGGCGTCGAAGAAATGGCCAAGGAAAAGTTGGATAGGTTAGGGACAGAATTGCGGAACGAGATTCCGAATACTAAAACCTTTTCAAGAAAAGGGGTTCCCGGAGAAGAAATCGTTTACTTTGCATCGGAGGAAAACATAGATCTAATTATAATGGGCACGAAAGGAAGAACGGGTTTTAGTCACTTGTTGATAGGCAGCACGGCGGAAACCGTGGTACGGCATGCGCCGTGCGCCGTAATAACAGTAAAGTCAAAGTAATTTCAATCACAAACAGCAGAAGTCTAAGACTTGGAATAAGACGATGCAAGCTAAGATCTACCGAACATTCAGCGGTTATGAACCTAGCTGTTTTCTTTTCCGTGCCGTTCAACCAACTCAGTCCAACGGCGATCCACGAAAGATTGTAGATCTGAAATCTGGTCGTCTCTAATCTTCTTGAATCTACTTTGAAGTTTTAAATATTCAGCTACAGGTTTAATTCCGCCTTTTGTGGCCAAAGCGAGTGATTTTCCTGTTAATCTGAATTTTCCGTTATGAATCTCGTATAGAATATGTATGCCGGTATCCACGGCCATCTTACCCATTTTAACGAGATCCTTATTGGCAAAGCCCCAGCCTGGAGGACAGGGGGCGTGGACTTCAATGTAGCGTGATCCCTGAATTGATTTTGCAGTTGCCATCTTATCATAGAGGTCAAGGGGGTATGCCGGCGTAGCAGTTGCCAAGTAAGGAATTCGATGAGCCTCTACGATACCGGCCATATCCTTCTTGTGCTGAAGCTTGGAAAGAATTGGTGTAGTAGAAGTTATGGATCCCGCAGGGCTGGCGCTGGAACGCTGGGTTCCGGTATTCATGTAGCCTTCGTTGTCATAGCAAACGTAGATGAAATTTGTACCACGTTCCAATGCACCGGAGAGTGCCTGAATGCCTATGTCGTAGGTGCCTCCATCGCCGGCGAAGGCCACGACCGTATAATCCTCTTTGCCAAGAGCTTTCAATCCTGCAACAATCCCCGATGCGGAAGCTCCGGTTGCTGCAAACGGGTTATTTATGCAGACGGTCTTGACGGGAGTTATCGGATAGACGCCATGTAGAACCGTCATACAACTTGCCGGAACTGCAACTATGGTCTTATTCCCGTCCAAGGCTTTGAGTGCATGGCGATAGGTAAGCATTAATCCGCAAGCAGCACATGATCTCGTTCCAGGGAGGATATATTCCTCTTTCGGTAATTCTCGAGCAGCTTTAGTGGCCATTTTTAAAACCTTAAATTGAAATGCGAACGACTACCACTTTATATCGATCCATTCCTGGACCGATCCTTTAGTTATTGCTTTAACTGCACTATCGGCAATCTGTTCCGGTCTGATATCGCGCCCGCCCAAACCGGCAACATAGGATGAAAATTGCGGTCTTTTTGTGGATTCATAAAGTGCCGCTTTCAAGTCCATCGCCAGCGCACCTGCGTATCCGTAACTTATATCTTTTTCGAATACGGTGATTGTTTCCATACCTTCCAACAGGCGAGCACAATGTTCCGCAGGGAAGGGACGATAAACTCTCAATCCAAATACGCCGACTCTAAATCCTTGTTTCCTTAGAAGATCGACTGCCACCGTGCATTCGGAAGCCAAAGATCCCATGCTTACAATCGCATGCTCCGCATCGTCCAATTTGTATGACCAACTAAGGCCTCCCCAGGCTCGACCAAGGCTTTCGAAGAATTCGTTATCGGTGGTTTCGATTACGTTAAGTGCCGACCTAAGATCGTTCTGGAGCTTATGTCGCAAGTCCATATAACCTGGTCGGAGTACGCCTTGCGGATCTGTACGTGGTTCGCTTAAAATCAGCGGATTCACATTCATTGGACCTCGCCCCAAAACAGATGCGGCTCCGGAATACGCAGGAAGGAATTTGTCAACTTCAGTCTGTTCCGGTACTGAGACCGGGGTGGTGGTATGCGACAAAATGAATCCGTCATAACAGACCATTATGGGAATCAGTACTTGTTCGGCTATACGATACGCCTGGATGATTGTGTCCAGGACTTCCTGACTGTTTCTGCAATAAAGTTGGATCCAACCGGTATCTCGTTGAGAGATGGAATCCTGTTGATCGTTAAGAATGGTCCATGGTGCGCCTACTCCCCTGTTTACACAGGCCATAACTATGGGCAGGCGACTGCCTGCGGCCCAATGAAGCATTTCGTGCATATAGAGCAAGCCGTTTGCACTCGTGGCCGTGAATACCCTGGCACCAATCTGAGCGGCCGAAACTACGGAGGCCAAAGCTGAGTGCTCGCTTTCGACGGTAAGATATTGGGCATTCAGTTCGCCGCTCTCCACCATTGCTGCAAGTTCCTCTGTAACAGGCGTTTGAGGTGTAATGGGATATGCAGATACAACCTGCACTTTGCTTAACTTTGCCGCTATTGCGGCAGCGGTATTTGCGGTGATTATCTTAATTTCACTCATAGTGTCCCCGGTTCCATCAAGCTGTAAGCTTACTCTTTGTCAGGAGATCTGCCGTCTACCATTGTTATGGCTTTTCTGGGGCATTCTTCGGCACAGATGCCGCAACCCTTACAATACTCGAGATCTATTTCTAGGGGAAATGTGCGGGAAATAACTCCGTCGGGACAATACATCCAACAGAAAAGACACGTTTCCTTCTGTGGACATTTATCATGATCAATTTTGGGCGTCTGTGATCGCCAATCCCCCGTTCTGCCGGCTTCACCCGGGGCAGGTCTCGAAGTGGCTATCAATACGTTTTCGTCGGAACTCATTCAAATCTCCTCGTCATTGAAGAACTCAGAATTAATTATCTATTTGTTCGGTATGTCTGTTTCGGCTTGTGCCTCAAGCAAGAGCAGTTGCCGGAAGCTCGTATCGATAGATTCTGGTATCCTTGTGAGCAAGTTCAAGAGCGTTTAAGTTGCGTTCCAATGCAGAGCCTTTAAAGGCTTTCGAAATTGCTTTCTTGATGTTCTCGATATCCACCAAATCACATGATGCTGCAAAAGGACCCAAAATAGCTGTGGAAATGAGTACGTTGCCTTCGATGACGAGACCGGCCCGCTCCGAAGCTTTGAATGCATCTGAAACAGCGATATTGAATGGGCCGAATACTCCCAGTTCACCCGGAGTCAATGCCGAATTAACAATGAGCAGTCCGTTTTCTTTAAGGTTAGCAGTTACATTGACCATGTCCAACAGATTGTCATCCAGCACAACAGCAATGTCCGGCTCCATCACGTTGGAAAATGTTCTTATGGGATCTCTGGAAATTCTCGTATGCACGCTAACCGGAGCCCCTCTACGCTCGGAAAAATAGGTCGGTTTAGCGGAAACACCTTTGAATCCCTGATAATACGCCGCTTCGGTGAGGATTTTGGCTGCTGTGACTGCTCCCTGGCCGCCTCTTCCGTGCCAAATTATCTCGAAACTCTCTTTCATGAACAAACCTTCCCGATCGAAGCAGGAGACAAAGTACGTACTATGCTCCGATCCTATATAAATGATCTCCGGCGATGGGGGTGAGATCGAATCAGGCCTGCAAGTCTAAACGAAGCCGCCGACACCATCGGCCCTTCGTTAATCCGCACAGGTCAGCAAGCGGGCTGAACAGGAATGGTTACCGCGCAGCTTGAAACTTGAACCCTTATCTGGTGGATATTCTTACAATGCTGACTTTATTTTAATTAATCTTACATATTATTAGAGTCAAGAGCGGACGTCAAGTAGTATTGTGAAATTGCACAATTCATGATCCCGAGAACGGAATCATCGGATCATGTAGCCTGGACCGGATTGACCGGCTGTCTCTTCAGACAGGGCCGAAATTCTTCTTGAACAGATGTCTATGTACTGCGGGTTTGTTTCATAACCCACAAATCGCCTCTTACATTTCAGTGCTGCAACTGCAGTGGTGCCGCTACCCATGAACGGATCAAGCACCAAGTCGCCTTCATAACTATACAAATGAATGAGACGTTCAACCAGTTTGACGGGAAAGGGCGCAGGGTGGCCTATCTTACGTGCAGATTCCGCCGGAATATCCCAAATGCTTGTCGTTGCAGCCATAAATTCGTCTCTGCTGATTGTGGACACTCCCTTCAAGGGCTTGTCAAATCGATGCTTTGAAAAAATGAGGATATACTCGTGGAGATCTCTTAGAGTAGGGTTGCCCGCAGACATCCAGGAGCCCCATGCGCACGATCCGGAAGCGCCTTTACCCTTCATCCAAATAATTTCTCCTCGCATCAAGAAACCAATTTCATTTGCAATGGCTGCAACATGAGAATTTAACGGGATATACGGTTTTCTCCCCAGGTTGGCAACATTAAAGGCCACCCGGCCGCCTGGAATCAATACCCTATGAGTTTCTCTTAAAACCTTCTCAATAAAATCGAGATACTCGGACAAACTCAGATCGAGATCATAATCTTTGCCGACATTGTACGGAGGAGACGTTACCATTAAATCGGTTGAATTATCAGGCAGTTCGCTCATGTGTTCGGATGAGTGATTAAATACCCGGTTTATGGTGGCGTCTGCCGGCTCATTTCTGCAATCAACATTATTTCTAATAAGCTTAATATTGCTTATTTTCCTCGAATAATAACGAGATGCATTATGGCTCTCTCTTTTTCCAGAGCCAAAAGAAGAAGTTATTGTACCTTTATTCACTATATGCCCCAATCCCCCGTTAACCGGTTCGATTGCCTGGGCTTATCATTGCGCCTAAATAGAGTCAAGAAATTTAATATGTTCAAAATATAATTTTAAGTAGGATATAGGATTAACTCGAGTGCTTGTAGCATATATTACGCTAACTATTTTGAATTTAAAGCAAATAGCTTTTGGAACGGTGTGCTTGACGTAAGGGTCAAGCAATTCGGCACAAGAAAGCTGCCGAAATGAAGAATGTTGATCGAAATGATCAAATCTGATAATTTAAAGCGTTTTAGTTTATCAGGCATCTCCATAGATGCGTCACAATGCCCGTGGCACAGATATTCCGTCGATTACCGCGACCCCTGAATAGCTTTCACGGATGATTACAATCTGTATTCTGTGAGTAAGCGGAAACTACGGGCGAACACCCCTTGAAATCTACAGTTTTTCCGGAGGCAAGATGACCGGCGCTCAATTAAGAGAATTGTTCTTGAAATACTTTGAAGAAAGGGATCACAAACGGGTTTCAAGTTCTTCTCTTGTTCCGTCGGGAGACGCAACTTTATTGTTCACCAATGCCGGCATGGTCCAATTCAAGAGTGTTTTTACCGGTCAGGAGAAATCCTCTTTTAAGAGAGCAGTTACAGCTCAAAAATGCCTGCGGGTGAGCGGAAAACATAACGACTTGGAAAATGTCGGCCATACTGCGAGACACCACACTTTTTTCGAAATGCTCGGTAACTTTTCATTCGGCGACTATTTCAAGACCGATGCAATTGCATTTGGGTGGGAGTTTCTGACCAAGACGGTAGGTCTTTCAAAGGGAGATCTGCACGTTACGATCTATAAAGATGACGACGAAGCTGATGAAATTTGGCGACGAGTTTTGGGACCAAATGCAAATCCTATTGCGAGGCTTGGGGAAAAAGACAATTTTTGGAGTATGGGCGACACGGGACCGTGCGGACCATGTTCTGAAATTCACATTGACCAAGGAAATCACATCGGATGTGGAAGACCTGATTGCGACCCGGCGTGCGACTGTGATCGCTATCTGGAGCTATGGAATCTAGTATTTATGCAGTTTGAACGTGATGAGCAGGGCAGGATGACTCCATTGCCGAGGCCGTCCATAGACACCGGACTAGGATTGGAACGTTTAGC
Source organism: uncultured Syntrophaceae bacterium (assembly GCA_964613745.1). Classification (GTDB taxonomy): domain Bacteria; phylum Desulfobacterota; class Desulfomonilia; order Desulfomonilales; family Desulfomonilaceae; genus CAZTJA01. Next base: position 3,371 of record CAZTJA010000015.1, on the reverse strand, counting down.
GGCGGTTGTGCAAGGGTTTAACAGCAATTGGGAGTCTGACTTATTTGCGCCGATCATACATCATGTAGAAGATTTGTCGGGTAAGAAATGCACCGGTCAGGATTTGGATTCAATAGCAATAAGGGTAATCGCCGATCATAGCCGTGCAGCTGCTTTTCTCATAGCTGACGGAGTGCTTCCGTCCAATGACGGCAGGGGGTACGTTCTCCGACGGATCCTTCGTCGAGCCCTGCGTTATGGAAAATACATCGGATTGAATGAACCCTTTCTTTTTGATTCTGCCGGTGTTGTAATTTCGACCATGAGTGAAGCCTATTCCGAGCTTTCTCAGCATGAGATTCTCATAAAAAAAGTAATAAAAAACGAAGAGGAACGTTTTCTTGAGACGCTTGCGAGAGGATTGATTCTGTTTGAAGAGGAAGCCGCAAGATTGTCTTCACTTGGATCTCGAACTTTGCCGGGTGAAGTGGTGTTCAAGTTGTATGACACATTTGGATTTCCGCCTGATTTAACAGCTGATATGGCGAAAGAGTCGGGTTTTGAAATAGATCAACCTGGTTTCGACCGGGAAATGGCCCGGCAGCGAGAGCAGGCTCGACAGGCTTGGGACGGCTCACAAGGTCGAGATCTTGTGGAATTCAGATCCATTCTGGAATCGGGAGCTCGAACCGAGTTCTCCGGTTATGAAACAATTGAGGACAGCGGCAAGATTGTGGGACTCTTGCGAGACGGTAAGCCGGTCAGTACAGTGTCAGCGGGAGAACAGATTGAAATCATAACCGACAAAACGCCGTTTTATGCAGAATCAGGCGGACAAGTGGGCGATCTTGGCACTATTTCATCCAACGGTAACCTCATTCAGGTCACCGATACACAAAAGCCGCTGCCGGAAATTGTTGTGCACGTAGGAGTTGTTCAATCCGGAGAATTCAAGATCCAAGATACCGTCCAGATGAAGGTTAGTAATGATCGCCGTCACGCCATTATGGCTAATCATTCTGCCACCCACATACTGCAATGGGCTTTACGTTCGGTCCTCGGCGATCATGTAAATCAGAGCGGGTCGCTTGTGGAAGCCGATCGACTTCGTTTCGACTTCACCCATTTCTCCTCCATCACACCAGATGAACTCAATCACATAGAGACCCTCGTGAACGAAAAAATTCGAGAGAATGTGGTAATTGCATCCGAAACCATAGATCTTGATCAAGCCATCAATTCTGGGGCGACCGCTCTTTTTGGTGAAAAATACGGCGACAAAGTCCGAGTAATTTCAATGGGGGACTTTAGCCGAGAGCTTTGCGGAGGAACTCACGCACGACGAACCGGAGACATTGGTTTGTTCAAAATAATGTCCGAAGGGGGTATTGCGGCAGGCGTGCGAAGAATAGAGGCGGTCACCGGAAGAGGAGCACTTGAATACGTAAGGATGCTCGAAGTGGAATTGAAGGAGCTCGCGTTAAAGCTAAGAGGTTCCCGAGGAGAATTGATTCGCAAACTTGACAAACTGTTTGAGGAGAAAAAGTATAAAGATAAGGAAATTGAAGTCTTAAAGGCCAGACTCGCTTCCGGCAAGACATCCGACTTGATGGACGGTGTTGAAGAGATCAACGGAATTAAGGTATTAGCCAAGTTGCTGGATGGTGTTTCCAATCCGAAAGACTTGCGGGAGTATGCAGATCGGGTGAAAGAGAAATTGGGCTCGGGGGTTGCATTGCTGGCGGCAAAGACAGATGAAAAGGCCCTACTCTTGGCCGCCGTGTCAAAGGACCTCACAGATCGATACCATGCCGGAAAAATTGTAAAGAGAGCTGCCGAGGTGCTCGGGGGGTCAGGTGGAGGCAGGCCGGACATGGCTCAAGCCGGTGGACCGAATCTGGAAAAAATAGAAGAAGCACTCAATGTCGTTCACGAATTCGTGAATTAATTACGGGGTAGAAATGAATATTAATGAGAATAGTGAAGTATACGGGAGAATAACCAGAGTCATAAATGAATTGAAAATGGCACGACAATCAGTAACGGTCTTCAAAGTTGCAGAATTGACCGGAATAGATTCGTCCATCATTTTCCAATATTTCTATGAAAACGGGCTGCTCAAAGGTAAGTAAAGCAGAAGCGGCTCGCAGCTCAATGCGAGCCCTTACGATTCGTTACCAGAACCAAAAACCCCATTTAGGATCATGCTCATTTGATAGACTTGCCGGCCAGGCATAATTTTCACCTAAGGTAGAATGCCAATCTCCAAGCCAAAGAGGATAATGAACCCATTCACTGGGATAGGGATTTCCAGTGGGAATCGTTGGAACCTGCGGATTGGTAAACCAACCGGTTATAAAGAGCAGTAACACTGAAACAATAGTTCGCAAATACCTGGTGTTCATTTTGCCTCCGGATGGAATATTCGCTTACCATTTTATCCTAAATAACTAGATTGTGTCAAATGATATAAGTTTTAGTTAAAGCAATATATTATCGAAATTCAAGTGAAGCATTATTGTGTGGGTCCATTATAACGGAGGATTGCTATGGGATGTGCATCACCCCATCCATTTCATTGGGAAGATCTCAGGAACAGAAACGTTGGAAGTATTCTTGATAAACCTGGAGTTAAGGCCTCAGAGAGTCAGTCAGGATATGAGGTTCATTTTCTCAATGCATTGTATCTTGTTGATCCCGTGGACGAACGGATTAGGGAAATTACTCCTCAGCCCGACCGAGTTTTGTCCGAAGAGTTTCAGATCCTGCTCATACGCTATCTGGTTGCAGAAAATGCCGGTCCTCCGGATGGAGTTGATGTAAGCGAAAAAGATTTTCCCGGAGGGGTCTCTTTTTTTCAGGGGCCTCACACTTTGCACACGGGACCGATTGCCGAAAGATATGCTACCGACATCCAGGGGTTTGAGGCAAAAGCGCGAGAATTTGGGGCCGTTCCGGCTGCTTATGGGGATAAGGGAATGCGGTTTTTGCCTTTTCCCCAGATACCGGTCACATACGTTCTTTGGGTAGAAGATGAGGAATTCCCGGCTTCCGTTAAAGTGCTCTTTGATAAGTCCATCACCCGCTGGTTCAATTTGGACATGATATTCACGCTGGTATTGGTACTCACCGAGAGATTGCTCGGGCGATGATCAATCGCTTATTCATTAACTGAGTGTTAATTTACAGTCGGCCAGTTTTTCAATTTTTGAATATGGTCCTCAGGCAATCCGGCTTTTTCGGCTCCGGAAACTACAATTTCTTTGTATTCCCGTGTGGGCCAAATGTCTATTCTCCCGGCTCGGTTTCCGCGTGCTGTGTACAACCATGCATCGACTTCTTGACCATCTGCTCGAGTTACCGTGATCGGTTCAGACCCTCGAGAATAATAT
>CAZTJA010000014.1:0-43320 GCA_964613745.1 uncultured Syntrophaceae bacterium | reverse complement strand
GAATGCCGTGTGCCGGGTATGCTCAGCAAGATCAGTCCGGCCGCATGTGAAGGTCGCCGCAAACAGGCCGAGATGAAGAATTCCAAGTTTATGGGCAAAATTAAGCTGGGTCCCTGCCGAGAATGCCGCTACTTTGCAGAATAACATTCCACATATTTCAATAGATTCTTGAGACGATCGTCTTCCACATTAAAGGCTTGAAAGCGCGACTACTTTCATATATGCTAATATCCATATATAGAGTGATGTTTCGTGCCCGGGATATGGCACAATTTATGACCCTGTAAATTCTCCTGAGACAAGGATTGGTAATGATTTTCCTTAGTAAATCGATAGTTTAATACGGTCCGGGAGAATTGATGAAGCATAGCACATTATCCGATTCTTTTGCTCGGATCCTCCCGATAGTACACTGGCTGCCGGCCTACAACCCTGGTTGGCTGCGAACCGACATTATGGCGGGCATCACACTGGCAGCCTTTACCATTCCCGAGGCTATAGCCTACGCCGAATTAGCCGGCTTGCCCGCTAAAACCGGCCTTTATGCGTCCATCATACCTGCGCTTCTTTACACACTCTTTGGAACTTCGAAACAACTTGTTGTAGGTCCAACCTCGGCAGTATCGATATTGCTTGCTTCTGGATTCGCCTATCTGAACATTGGGTCATCCGATCACTACATCGCATTAGCAGCGGCAACCGCACTCATGGTTGCCGTGTTCGCTTTCGTCTCTTATGCATTGAGACTAGGATTCATTGTCAACTTTATTTCCGAATCCGTGTTGGTCGGATTTTCGATTGGTGCCGGTCTATTCATAGCCGCAACCCAGTTGGGGAAACTATTTGGAATAGGCGGAGGAACTGGCGGTTTTTTCGAACGACTCTACTATATCGGCATACATTTGGGAGATGTGAACTATTACTCTTTAGGCATCGGGTTGATCGGAATTATCATTCTGATTGCCGGGGAACACCTCTATCGAAAAATGCCGTGGGCTCTCATTGTGGTGCTCGGCTCCATAGTATTTATGAGTTTAACCGACCTGGTAAATCGGGGAGTCCACATAATCGGGACTATTCCGGACGGTTTCCCTTCATTCGCTGTGCCAAAAATCGAGTTACACGATATCCCGGATTTATTGCGGACTGCAGTTGGAGCGTTCGTGCTTTCATATCTTGAAGGAATGAGCATGGCTCGGACCTTTGCTTCTAAGCATAAGACGAGAATTGATCCGAACCAAGAGCTTCTTGCATTGGGCGTTAGCAGTTTAGGAGCCGGTTTTTCGCAAGGATACCCTGTTGCGGGTAGCTTTTCACGAACGGCCTTAAATGACGTGTTAAGGGCTAAGACCCAGTTGGCTAATGGATTCTGTGCGATAACCATCGCAGTGTTCGTTATCTATTTTGCGGACTTTTTCACGAATTTACCGGAACCAATTCTCGCCGCCGTGGTACTCACCGCGGTGCGCGGCTTGTTTAAAACCGAAGCATTGTTGCGCCTTTTTAGATTCCGTCGAATCGAATTTTGGACTGCCGTTGGATCTCTTTCGGGAGTTTTAATTCTGGGAATTCTGGATGGGGTAATAATCGGGGCCATGCTTTCATTGTTGCTTGTAATAGGTCGGGCTTCTCAATCAAAGCTGAGCATATTGGGAAAGGTGCCTGATCAACCTCAATTTACCAACATTGAACAGAATCCCGAAAATACCGTCATTCCAGGGTTATTAATCATCCGATTGGAAGAAGGTCTGTTTTATGCGAATGCCGAAGCCATCCGGGACAACATAATGGACCTTATAGAAAATGGCCCGGCATCTGTCCAAACCGTCATTCTAGATCTGGAGATGACAAGCGATCTCGATTTACCTGGAGCTGAAATGCTGGCCGATCTCCATGAAAAATTGAGTGAATTGGGTGTGCACCTCAGGTTGAGCCGTGTACAGAGGCCCGCACGGGTGCTTCTTGCCAGAACAGGAATATCCCAGAAGATCGGACTCGATCGATTTCATCCGAGAACATTATTCGCCGTTGCTTCTTATTTAAGTGAAGAAGGCGTAAGTCACGCCGTCACATCAGATATCCTTCCGGACATGATTCGTTGCGTGCAAGACCTCATTAGCGCTCGTGCCCAGAATGTGCGGCCGTCTGATCGCAGCCGTTTGCAGGTGATCTCCTACAAACTTGAAATGATTCTTGAAGAAGTTGAAGAACTGAATATTCAACCTCAGATGCCGCGTTCAACCGGTAAGCCGAAATAAGCAAGAGTCCCGTAATACCGGTTTTCGTTGACTATGTTCAGCAACTCCCCTTGGAATACGTTCCCAAAATTTTTAGGAATTCCGTCGAGTTTTTTAGTTGTTCAAGGACCGTCGAATACTCCGGTCGATGAATATTGATTTCAAGATCCGTGTAAAACATGTATTCCCATGGCTTGCCGTGAATAGGTCTTGATTCCAGCTTAACCATGTTTATATCGTGATCGGCAAAGATCTTGAGTACTTCATGGAGACTTCCAGGGCGATCACTCACGGAGAAGATGAGAGATGTTTTATTCTTATCGCGACCGAGAAATTCGCCTGCTGAAATTAGGACGAACCGCGTGAAATTCCTGGGGCTTGATTCTATATTTTCTCTGATGAGAGCCATTCCATAAAGCTCCAAAGCTTCTTTACCGGCAATAGCAGCTTCCTGAGCATCATCATTCTCTTTTACCCGCAGAACAGCCGTTGCAGTATCGGTGCATGCAATCAGGTCCCACTGGGGATGGAGTTTCAGGAAATCCTTGCATTGTTCAAATACTTGCGGGTGAGAATAGACACGTTTGACGGAATCAAGATCTACATCAGATGAATTCCCAATCATGTGGTGTTCTATCCTCAATGTGATCTCACCTACGATCTGAAGTTCGTATTCCAAAAGGAGATCGTAATTTTCATGGTGACTTCCTGTCAGAGAATTCTCTAGTGGAATGAGGCCGAGCGCAGCTTCGCCCGTACTCAGGGCTTCAAAAATATCCTTGAAAGAAACGCGACCTTCCGCAGAAATCTCGTTTCCGAAGTACTGAACACATGCCTTGTGGCTGAATGAACCGGGAACTCCAGAGTAGACGACCTTGTGCTCCTTCTTCAAAGGAGTCCCTGTTTCAAACAATTTCACAGCTTTTTCCAAGTAATGAAAATCGAGCTGTTTTCCAACTACCGGGGCGATTACGTGTAGATCTCGCATGAGCTGCTTGAACTGATCCGGGTAGAGACTTTGAGGACCATCCGACAAAGCTTTATCGGGGTCGGTGTGGACCTCAACGGTGATTCCATCCGCCCCGACGGCAACAGCCGCCCTTGCCATGGGCGCTACTTTGTCCCGTATGCCGGTGGCATGGCTCGGATCAATTATTATGGGCAGATGTGTCAAGGATTTGATGACCGGAACGGCACTTAAATCCAGGGTATTTCGGGTAAATCTCTCAAACGTTCGGATGCCTCGCTCGCACAGAATGACCTGATTGTTCCCCTCGGAAAGTACGTATTCGGCAGACATAAGCCATTCTTCAATTGTCGCGGATAGTCCTCGTTTCAAAAGGACCGGTAAACCCATTCGCCCCACGCTCTTGAGCAACTCAAAATTCTGCATATTTCTCGCGCCGATCTGAACGACATCTACGTATTTGCACATGAGATCGGCTTGACTGGGGGAAGTCATTTCGGTCACTACGCCCATGCCTGTTTCATTTCTAACTTCAGCAAGTATTTTGAGCCCTTCTTCTCCGAGTCCCTGAAACGAATAAGGTGAGGTTCTCGGCTTGAACGCTCCTCCTCGGAAAAGAACGGCACCATACTGCTTGACCTGCCGAGCAATTTCCATTGTCCGATCACGCTCTTCCACAGCACAAGGACCGGCAATGACTACCAGCCTGTCTCCCCCTATGGTTACCGGTCCTACTTTCACAAGGCTCGGTTCAGGATGGAGTTCACGGCTTACCAATTTGTAAGGTTTCGAGATCGGTACGACTTTTACTACTCCCGGCAAAGTCTCAAAATAACGTACATCGTTCCGCACTGTTCCAACGACACCCAGTATCGTCTCCTCCACTCCCCTTATTTCTTTTATGAGACATTCCTCACTGCGCAATCTCTGTTTTAATTCTTCGATCTCCTGGTCGGAGATTCCTCTTTTAAGAACTAGGATCATGGTTAACTCCAACATTCCAAAAATAAAAAACCCCGAAGGAGTTATCCTCGGGGTTTGTATATTCGCAACCCCGGGGGACCGTTTAGATCCACCCGGGGCAAACTTTTTCAGCTTATCCGAGCGGATCCGGAATAAAAAAGCAAAAAAAGAATGCCTCAAAATCGGCTTGGTTGATTTTCGACTGATTTGTAATAATGGCTGACATGTTCACCCGTGGCAAAGTCTTGAATTCCGAGCTTAACTCATTATGCATCGGTTGTCAAATCCGAGCCTGAATGATTCTTCACGATGACGTTGAGTTTCTGTGGATGAATTTGAAAGCGAAGAGTGCCACGATGTCGGATAAGCTCACCGTCAACGCCTAATGAAAAACGTCGACGTCTTGAACGAATAACGAGTTCTTTCATTTCCAGCACTTCCACATCTTTATTTTCAGACATACGACCTACAAGGGCAAGACATGCTGATCTTAAATTACTCAATATCCCATTGCTTCTGAGCAACATTACCCAAAGTACACCTTTTTCCAGAGACAACCTTTTCCCTACATCAGGCCAGTGCATTTCGTATGGATTATTTCCCACAAAAATGAGAGGAGCAAATCTACGGACCTGATTGCCGTCCCAAAATAGTTTCACCTTGAAAAAGGGTAGTCTAAAGGCGGTTTGGAAAACAGCCGCAATCATTGCCGGCCACTTTCCGATATAAGGCTTCAGTTTATCTCTAAATCTCAGAACTTTGGGATAGAAGCCAAGGCTTACGTTGTTAATAAAAAATGTACCGTTAACTTCTCCCACATCGACTTTTCTGGATTCACCCCGGCAGATTGCATGAACCGCCTCTTCTATGTCTAAAGGAACACCCAAATCCTTAGCAAAATGATTCAGAGTGCCCATTGGCAATATTCCGAGAGCGGCTGTTTTCCCCACCAGTTTCCTTGCCACTGAACTTACCGTACCGTCTCCGCCGGCCGCTACGATTATGTCTGCTCCCCCGAACAATGCCTGATCCAAAAAAGACTCCATATCCAAGGAGTTATTGCATAAATGAACTAGAACCAAATGATCGTCGCAGGCGTCGAACAATTGCCTTAGGTGGTCGGCAGTGTTGCCGCTCGTACCCGCCTTCGGGTTTAGCAAAATGTCGATTCTCTTTTTGTTATCGCTCTTTATTTTTCCAGAGCAGCCAGCTTCCATGACCCTCGACCCTCGAAGCGCATCATCTTCTCGGCTTCAAATCTGCCTTTTTCGTTCCATTCATAAATAGTGAGCGTAACCTCATTGGGATTTAATTCCAGTACATTGAAGCTGTTCGGCAATCCTCGTGTTCGGTGCGAAAGCGCCGTTCCGGCTTGAATTACCAAAATCGATCTCTCATGCACTGACTGACAAGCGTATTGATGGTGCAGGTGGCCGGTTAAAACTAAATCCACACCGACATCGAGCAGCATTTCCAATGTCCTTTGCGATCCGTCTACAACGTCAAAATCTCTATCGATGACACAGTCTATTAGGGGGTGGTGCATCACGAGAACTTTGAAAACATCTGATTGTTGTTCCCCAAATGCTTTTCTTATTCTGCCGATCTGATCATCGGAAATACGACCCTCTTTCCATTCCAAAGCACTGGTGGAATTGATTCCTAAAACCTGCATGCCGTCAGTCCGAATAACCGGTTCTAGATCCGTAGTTATTGTGGCTTTGTAATCATCCAAGGAATTGAAGAATCTTCTGAAAATATTCCATAGAGGTATGTCGTGATTTCCTGGGACAATCAATTTTCGGAACCGAATTTTGTCCAAGAAAGAGGCTGCGGCCTCAAATTGGGATTTGCGAGCTCTCTGGGTCAGATCACCCGATATGGCAACCAGATCTGGACCTACACTCTCAATCACTTCGTAAAGCGGTGTACAAAGCTCAGGAACCACGGTACCGAAATGCAGATCCGAAAGATGTACTATTTTCTGCTTTTTCAATTCTTTAGCCCTTTAGGATCAATACAGGCGGTTTATTAATAAAGAATATTAGCAAAGACACTGGGATGCATTTTTCGATCCGAGCCGGATAAATTCTAGGCAAGCCAGAGCAAGAATTCCAATACAGTCCAATATTCCCCTATTCAAGGTCGAACCGATGTCAGTATGCGGCCTTTTTTTACAACGATTACACCCTTGGAAATCAATTCCTGCATCACCGATTCAAACATCGATTCATATTGTTCTGAAAAGTAATGATCTACGGTCTCCCTGTACCACGGAGTTGTGAGCAGGAAAGAAAGGAAATCGGCTTCTAAGAATCCTCTCTTCATCATGAGAGTATAGACTATGATCTTTTTCAGGACGTCTCTACCGATTAGTTCGGGGTTTTCGATGAAAGAGCGAATCCTTTTTTGGGTCCTTTGGACCGCCGGCTTGAATTCTGAAAACAGATCGCCATGTCCGGGACATACGAGCCGAACATCTAGTGTTCGGATACGCTCAAGAGATTCCATCCACCAACTCAGTGTCTGTTTTCCTTCCACAAGCTCCGTCACCACTGCCATATCATTTTCCCACACCGTATCTGAGGATATGAGAAGTTTGTGTTCGGAACTATAAAGTACGACGCCATCCGCCGAATGGCCCGGTGTATGAATTACCGTGAACTCATAAGGACCGATAACCAACTCATCACCGTCGTTCAAAAAGATATTACAGTCAAAAAATTCCGCTTCCTGCACGTAGTAATCCCACCAAGTCGCTCTGCCCTCCTTACGATTGATGAACCTGCCTCCCGTTTCGTGCATTGCTACTTGGCACCCTGAGATTTCTTGGAGCAAGTGATTTCCACCAATGTGATCGCAATGACAATGGGTGCTTATGATCATGCTGATCACAGAAGGATCTAATCCTAACCGGTTTAAAGCTCGCAACGTGGTCTTTGAACCTGTTTTATAGGCAGTGTCGATCAATATTGGGGAGGCGGATCGATACACAAGGTGATTGCCGTTAAGAAAGCCGCGTCGGATAAAAAAAAGATCCGGCAAAATTTCCGTGATGATCAAGTGACGGTCTCCGAATAAGAACAGTTATCGTTGCGTTAACGCAAATAATTGCTGAAAACTCATGGTGCACGTTAAGGTTTGAAGCGACTGAACCACTCTTCATCTCAATTCACTCTAAGAAGTTCAAGTCATCTCAAAGGCATTCTCAAAGTGCTGTATGTCGGGAGGTTGTCCAAGCGTAACAATTGCGACATCAAATCTAGTCCCGACTTCACGGCCAAAATGCGTTCTAATGTAATGCAACGCCGTCTTAATAATCTTTGACCTTTTGCGGGAATTTATTGAGTATATAGGGTTGTAAGGCGATCCCGGGTACATTGATCGGACTTCCACAATAACAAGAATCCCGTCTTTTTCACAAATTATGTCAACTTCGCCCATTTTTCCGGCGAAATTGTTCTCCAGAATTGAATATTTGTTGCGACGCAGGTAGTCCGTAACCAGTTTTTCAGCCAGAGCACCACGCTCTTTCTTATTTGCCGTCATTGGAATTTTCGCCGGTTCAACCATTCCGAATAATGTTTTTGCCCAGAGATACTTCGTTCACCAGTGACCTTGTGGCCGTTTCGGGATCATCTGCAGATACGATTGCAGTCACCACAGCGATAGAGTCTGCACCGGCCTGTACAACGTGACCGGCGTTTTCAATGTTTACGGACCCTATAGCCACTATGGGTAATACGGTAGCACGTCGTACCTGTATTAATCCGTCGATTCCCCAGTGTGAATCGGTGGTCTTTGTCGGAGTAGGAAAGATTGGGCTTACAGCAATGTAATCAGCATTCTCGGTCGCAATTTCATCGATTTGTGACAGATCCTGTATGGATAGACCGATGATCTTTTCGGGTCCCAATAATTTGCGGACCATATCTACCGGCATGTCTTCCTGTCCTACATGCACTCCGTCCGCATCCAGAGCTAAAGCAATATCGACTCGGTCATTTATGATCAGTGGAACGCTCTTACTTTTCAAAAAATCTCGTATCAAAAGGCCTTCGTTCAAAAAATCTCTGGTTCCCAAATTTTTCTCTCTTAGTTGCACGACCGACACACCGCCTTCAACTGCTGCTTTTACTATTTCGAGCGTAGAGCGGCCTCTTGCATGTAATCTGTCGGTAACGAGATAAACTTTCCAATCTTTTATGATGCTCATAATGCCGATATCCTGGCTCCGGTTTCGAATTTTTTCGGATCGATCCCATACAACATGTCGAGCATATTGACCCAAAATGAACCCGGACCTTGTGATTTTTCTGCGGCAATTTCTCCTGCCAGCCCAAAAAATGCGAGAGCTGCCGCAGTTGCTATGAGGGGATCTTCGCTGGAAGATATGAAGGCTGCAATAGTTACCGTAGCGGCACAACCTGTCCCTGTTACCATGCTAAGCATTTCATGGCCGTTTGAAACCTGCAAAGTTCTGTTCCCATCAGTCACAAAATCTATTTTTCCGGTTACTGCCACTATCGTTCCCAATGACGCGGCGAGGCTCTTGGCCGAATCTAGTGCGTCCGTAGACAAATGCGCCGAATCCACCCCTCTGGTTCGAGCACCCGAATGTGCAAGAGCCAATATTTCAGAAGCATTCCCCCTGATCACGGACGGAACGGCTGTTCGCATAATGTTCCATGCAGCCTCTGTACGCATTTTGGTCGCACCCGCGCCGACAGGGTCCAGGACCAGAGGCTTGGACTTTTGTTTGGCAGTGCTCGCAGCATGAAGCATTGAATCTATCCAGTTATTCGATAAAGTCCCAATGTTTAAGACCACCGAATTGACGAGAGCAATTATTTCTTCGATTTCTTCAATTGCATGAGCCATAATGGGCGAAGCTCCCATTGCCAGTAGCACATTGGCCGTTGAGTTCATAACCACGTAATTGGTGATGCTGTGGACAAGCGGGCGCGTATTTCTGACATTTTCCAGGCACTGTGCAGATCTTTTTTCAAGTTGCTTCATTCATTCACCTCTCTTTTGCAAGATCCTGTTTCATAACTTTTATAGCATCAGAATTTCAAGACGAATGGTTGTTAATACTAGACCGGGCAAGGACTTTCGTTTCTTCTTTGGTTTGATGAAATCCTGAAAACCGTCGCAATCCGAATAAACTTGATATTTGGCTTCTTCGGTAATAATCTATGGACTTTGTAGGTTCCAATCCGGACCGATAACAATCCCAACGAAAATTTCCTTATCAGGAAAGTGGTCGGCGGAACAGAGATACGACCCGAAGAGGAAATTCCGTTCCAAAGGAGGGAATTCGCATGAAAGAAAAAGACGTTTTCTTCAATCCGTTTCGACTTATCAGTCCGAAGTTGAATGCGGAAGCAAGCCGACTCACAGAACTGTATGAGACGCCTCCGCCCGAAATGACGTGCCTCGAAGAGGGTCTTTTGGTAATGGTTACAAAGCTGATGGAAATGACTCAGCTCGTATCTAAGAACCTTATACTCTGCGATCCTGAAAAAATCAGCCGTTGTAAGACCTTAGGTGAGGAAGTCCATCAAGAAGAAAAAGAACTGACGAATGCCATTGTCTGCAATCCCGACAAAACCGAAAAAGTACTTAAAACCGTAATTCTCTTCCCGGGCAAACTCGAAAGATCCGGCGACCATCTTGAGAGTATACTAAATTGTGCTTACATCAAAGATCGTGACGGTATCGCCTTCAGTGAAAGGGCTACCTCCGAACTTACGCTGCTTTTTGATACGCTTGCGGATAATCTTAAAGGATTCCGGGATCTGCTTTCTACTTTAAATCCCTCTCTCCTGGACATTCTCATCAATCAACAAAAGAAGATTATTCAGATGACCATCGATTATGCTGATGCACATGAAGATCGTCTTCTTAAAGGGGATTGTGTGCCCAGGGCTTCTTCGATATTTCTCGACATTTTAGAATCAGTGCGAGACATCGCTCAAAATGTGAATGAAATGACTGAAAGCCTTAAGAAAATTTCCGATACGTACAAGGCTGCTTAACTCTTAGGCATTTAGGACTTTAAAGGGCGAGGATAAATCGCCCTTTTTTTATTGGTGAATTCCGCACATACTAAGATCTTTTCCGAAACATCAAATACACAGCCCACCTCAATACAAAATAGACACCCAGGCCGATTATAAGCAACGAGTATATTGATCCACCGAACACCAGCCAAATGGAGGTTTTCTGGATTGCCAAAACGGAGATGAACGTTATGGCCAAAATGATGAATAGTCCGGTTAAGCGACCAAAGCCTGGTATGGAATCGAAAGAAACATTCTTAGAAATGATGATCAGGGTGATAACCATAGAAAGGATCGGTAGATAATATACAATTAGGTTTAGATCCAGAAGATTTTCCCGGCTAAAGAATAGTTCATATCCGGTGAGCACGACAGCGGCGATGCCGGGAATGCATACCGCAAAAACAATGATGGAGTAAATGAACTTCCAGGGAGCCGTCCCGCCTTCGTGGCGAGCATGAATTCTTCCCAATGCGACTGCCGAAATCGGTAATAGCGTAAATAGGCAAATGAGCAGTTTTGGATAATTCCCAATGCCAATTAGTAGTTCCCGGATAGTCATAGCAAACGCGATCCGCTTATCTTTCGCAATCTGCTAATTCCGTTCTGGTGTTCAGCCTCCTTTTTTTGTACGCAGTGAGCCTCTTCTCGTATATCGACCAGATGAGCGCGTAAGCTCCCGGTATTGTCCCTCTATTTTGGAAGTCGTTCATGATCTTTGTAGCGATATCGGATTTTTCTCGGGAGCTCAGATCATTTTTTCTCTTCTGAAACTCTCGTACTTCAGGGTACATGACCATTGGAATGCACCCGGTGGACGGCTTCGGAAATGCAGCACAGGCTCGCGTATAAATGTCTTGAAAAGCTTCTTGAGTGATGTTGCCGAACGAAATCTCACTTGCTTCGCATGGCTGCACCTCACCCACCGATGTGATGAAAAGGTACTCAAATCTGCATTGGCACCCGAGAGCCGGATCCTTTTCAAGCCAAGTCGATAACCCGCTAAGCGGCGGGTAATCCCGATACTTAGGATCAGCATAAAGATCTTTTTGGAGCTGTTCCAGGACCGGGCTATGAGCTATAACCCCACGGCATGCTTCTCGTCCGGAGGGCTTTACTTCCATTACGCGAATTTCCGCTACTCCCAATTGTTTGGCAAACTCATAATACTTTTTAAAGTTTTCAGGTATGAGTAGATCATCGGGTGGAACGAGAGACAAACAGGTGTACACTCCGGCTTTTTTGAACGCATCCACGGCGGACACCACATTTTGGAAAGCTTCGGGATGTCCTCTGAGTTTGTTGTGCACTTCAGGAAGGTAATGATCGAGGCTGATCCACACGCCGAATAATCCATTTTCTTTGAGTTCGGCAGCCCTTTCCGGCGTTGCTCCGAACCCTGTGGTAAACATCCACAGGCAGGTCTTAGGATGCACATGTTTTACGAGCCTAAGGAACCGGTCGTAGCGGAAGAACGGCTCCCCGCCATGTAGAATGATTGACGGAGTGCCCTGTGCTTCCACCTGGGTGATGATGGATTTTAGAAGATCCTCATCGAGATCATCCAATGTATTCCTCTTTGCATTGGTGGAACAAAACGCACATGAGTAAGGGCACCTATTTGTGGTCGAAATTGAAACTATCCCGGAAGGCAGCTCCGTCAAATCTAAATTGTTAATGTAATTTGATAACCTTCTATCGAAAGCTTCCGAAGGAAACGGAGGAAAGGTGCTGTCCATGATCACTGAACCACGAAACTTGACCATATGCCTATATCGTAAGACCGTCTCCTGAAGAAAGGACATCTTTACAAAATTGAAAAGAGAATCAATGGGAGTCAGATTTTTCGATCTTCGGTAAGATCGATTAGCCGGATCGACCATTAGGCCCAAAGCTCTCCGAAAAAATTTCCAAAAAAATGCTAATTTTTCAAAGCCGGTCACGTTTTCGTAGGCCGTGTTGTTTTCTCCCATGGCCACCTCATACTTTCCATTCATAATTTTGATATCCCAAAACACACCGAAATTTCATGTAACAAATTCAATCATTCAAGATACTGTCTCTTGAACCATTGCTGATCAAATCTTCATCACTGAATTTTTCTGGCTTCACCTCATCACCAAAGCGAATCTGAAGGTGAATTGTTCGACGAAGAGGGATACGACCCGGCAATCTCCATTGCTTTATTGAGATCCTCTACGGCTTCTTTGGTTTTGCCCAAATTGGCCAGGGCGATACCCCTGTTATTCAGGGCAGCAGGGTCCAGAGGTTTCAATTTCAGTGCACTGTCATAATCCTGAACCGCATTCACGTAATCACCTATGGCCGAATAAACATCTCCCCTCAGCCGGAATAGAGTTGGAGAACTGGAATTTGAAGCCAGAGCTTTGTGCAGGTCGTCAAGTGCTTTCTGGTTTTCTCCCAAATTGAAGAGGGCCTTCGCCCTTTGTCCAAAAACTGATTTGTTTTGAGGTTCCGCCGTAATTACCTTTGTGAAGTCTTCAACGGCTTCCCTGAACATTCCCGTCTTCGAGGAAGAGATTCCCCTTTGAAGAAAGAAACTCATTTCTCCCGGAATCAGTGCAATCGCTCTGTCGAAATCTTTTATTGCCGCAGAATCACGATTACGCGCACTCAGACCTAATCCACGGTAATAGTAAAACCTTCCTTCAGGTTCCTGTGCCAATAGTTTCGTAAAAATGCTGATGGCTTCTTCCATTCTACCGGACTCCAATGCAGCTATTCCGGCGTCTTCAGACACCTTGTCTTCTGCAGCACTGATTGGAGTTAAAGGCATCCAAACCAGTAAACTGAGGAATAATAAAGCTTTCAGCATTATGGGCATTTCGTACTCCATAGAGTCTCATCTTTGAAGCGACTATTATAGAGATGACCGTCGGAAATGCAAATTGGGCTGCTGGTAATCTCTCGCATCGAAACTTGACCCCTACACATTCAAATGTTACAAAATTCGATTATTCATGAAATATTTAAAACACAAATCGCCTTGATGGGGCTTACCACATGCTAACGTTTCAAGAGCTGATACTGGCACTCGAAAAATTCTGGTCCGACCGGGGCTGTATAATTCAACAACCGTACGACATTGAGAAAGGCGCCGGCACTATGAATCCGGCAACTTTCCTCAGAGTCCTAGGCCCCGAACCTTGGAATGTCGCGTACGTCGAACCTTCTCGGCGACCAACCGACGGCAGATACGGAGAAAATCCGAATCGCCTCCAGCATTACTATCAGTATCAAGTAATACTAAAACCTTCTCCCCTTGAAGTTCAAGATATCTACATCGAATCCTTGGCGGCTTTCGGTATAGATCCTTTGGCGCACGACATACGTTTTGTTGAGGATGATTGGGAATCTCCAACACTCGGGGCCTGGGGAGTTGGTTGGGAAGTCTGGCTGGACGGCATGGAGATCACACAGTTCACGTACTTTCAGCAGGCAGGCGGCATTGATCTCAAACCGGTTTCGGTGGAGCTTACCTATGGGATCGAGCGAATCTGCATGTATCTCCAGGGTGTTGAGAGTGTGTATGATCTCAAGTGGACCCGCGACATCACATATGGAGACATTCATCATCGATCTGAAGTTGAGGGATCTACGTACAATTTTGATAAAGCTGATACCGACATGCTCTTTAAATTGTTTGATATGTATGAAGCCGAATCAAATCTGCTTTTGGACAATGATGAACCCCTCGTACTCCCTGGCTACGACTTTTGTCTGAAATGCTCTCATACATTCAATGTTCTGGATGCCCGGGGGGCGATCAGTGTTGCGGAAAGAACGGCGTACATACATCGAGTTCGCAATTTGGCGAGAAAAGCGGCTTCAGCATATCTGGCCCAGCGAGAGACAATGGGTTTTCCCCTTCTTAACAAATTCAGCGATGGCGGGGCATTTTGATGAAAGGCGAATTCCTTCTTGAAATAGGATGCGAAGAGATCCCGGCCGGTTTCATACCTCCGGCATTGGAATCTCTCAAAGATCTTTTTACAAAATCATTAGCCGGAGCCCGCCTCGGGCACGGCACAATCGAAACTTATGCCACGCCGCGTCGCCTGATCGTAAGAATTCCCAACGTGCCGGAAAGTCAAGAATCCGTCGAGATAGAAAAGACTGGTCCTGCAAAAGCCGCTGCTTATGACGCTGAGGGAAATCCATCGAAAGCAGCCATCGGTTTCGCCAAGAGTCAGGGCGTGGATGTAAGTGATTTGTTTTTGGTAAGCACGGCGAAAGGTGAGCAGGTGGCTGTCCGCAAGCTCGAAAAAGGAAAGCCTACTACGGACGTCTTTTCCGAGATTGTTCCTTCTATTATGGAGAAGATAACATTCCCAAAGACGATGCGTTGGATGGATCTTGATTCCCGTTTCGCAAGGCCCCTCCACTGGATTGTTGCCATATTCTCAGATGCCGTAGTACCGTTTGAATATGGTGGAATAAAATCCGGGAATGAAACGAGAGGACACAGATTTACCCATCCCGGCCCAATTAGAGTTTCGTCATTTCAAGAATTGACGACATCACTGGAGCAAGCCGGCGTAATTATTGATCCGGCCGTGAGAAGAGAGGCAGTGCAAACCAAATTGGCGCAAATTGCCGAGGAGAACGGCTTTAAACCTTTCGAAGACAGTGGACTATTGGAAGAGGTTACCTACATTGTCGAGAGTCCTTATCCAATAATGGGACAGTTTGCACAAGATTTTTTGGAATTACCTGCATCCATCTTGATTACATGTATGAAAAAGCATCAACGGTATTTTTCCGTCCAGGGACGGGACGGCAGAATCACCAACAGATTTATCGCAGTAAATAATACCCCTGTAAAGGACCCGGATTTTTCCATAAAAGGGCATGAGCGAGTAATTAAAGCGAGGCTGGAAGACGCGAGATTTTATTTCAGGGAAGACCGGAAACACCCTTTATTGGACCGACTCGATTCTTTAAAGGGAGTAGTCTTTCATTCAAAACTCGGAACAGCTTATGAAAAGGTAGAACGTTTTACCGCCTTGGCGGTTAGCTTAGCTCAGCAAATTGCTCCCGAGAAAACCGAAGCTGTCCGTCGGGCCGCTCTTCTCAGCAAATGCGATCTCGAAACCGGCATTGTTTACGAATTTCCGGAACTGCAGGGAGTTATTGGAAGTTTCTATGCTCGGATGGACGGCGAACCCGATGAAATTTCAGTGGCTATTCGTGAACATTATATGCCTAATTTTGCGGGAGATAATCTGCCTGAGGGCATCATAGGTTCAATCATTTCAGTTGCAGATAGAGTCGATACAATCGTGGGTTGTTTTAGCGTCGGACTCATTCCCACCGGAGCGGCGGATCCGTATGCTCTTCGACGTCATGCATTAGGCGTGATTCAGATTCTTATGAATCTAGGAAACGCTATCAATTTACGGGATTTGGTTCAAGAGTCAGGCAAACTGCTGGCATCCAAAAGGACGAGGGATTCGGATCAGGTAATTAATGACGTTATGGAATTCATACGAACTCGGTTCATAAATTTTCATGTGACCCGTGGATTTGATCTGGATGTAACGGAAGCCGTTGTGAGATCCGGATTTGACGATCTGGTCGATTCTCGCAAAAGACTCGAAGCATTACAGGAGTGGAAGCAAAGGCAGGATTTCGATTCCATTATGGTCGGATTTAAGAGAGTGGTGAATATTCTTAAGGGACACTCTCCCGGAGAGGTTCACCCAAACCGGTTTACTGAAGATCCCGAACATCAGCTCTATTCAACTCTTCTGGATGTCGTCCAGCGAACAAAATCATCGAGAGCCGAAGGCAACTATCTTGACACTCTAGAAATCATTGCTGAGCTCCGTCCATCAATAGATACATTTTTCGACAAAGTGATGGTAATGGTGGAAGACGAAAAGCTTCGGCAGAACAGACTCGCTTTGTTGAACGAGGTGGCCGTCCTTTTTTCAGGAATTGCAGATTTTTCATTCATTGGGTCCACTGCGTAAATCATAAATTCGTCTTCAGATACGAAGCCAGATTTTGCCCTGATCGACCCAAGCTGAGTTTCTTTCTAATATTTTTTCTGTGAACTAAAACGGTCTGGGGAGAAATCCCCATGACCTTAGCCATTTGCTTTGACGACAATCCGGATCGAACCATTTCACAAATCCGGATTTCACGAGGAGTCAACAAGTGGCTGTTTTTCACCATTTTGAAACCAAAAGATGAGAACATATTTGTAAGATTATAGTCTAGAGAATTAATTAGAAATTGAACCGTTTCGCTCACGTCTTGCGACAACAGCTGGTCCAGGATCGGCCTCACCGTGAGATTCAGATTATGTGAGATCTTCATCTCCACATCTTTTTTTTGTTCCTCTATTCCCTCGATTATTATTTTTAAAGCTTCATTGGTCTTTTCCAGGCTTTCAGAGTATTTCTTCAGCTTAGCTCTCGACGCTTCCAAATCTCGTGTTCTCTCTTCAACTTTCTGTTCCAGTGAAGAAGAATACAAAGCCAATGCTTCGTGACTTTTCCTAAGTTCTTCCTGACTGTCTTTTAAGTCGGTAATATCACGCAATGTCCCTATGACTCCGATAGGCGTACCATCCTGTATCCGAAATACCGTGTTGTGAGTCAATCCTGGAAATGTGCTGCCGTCCTTTCGTACGTGGTCTATTTCCCCCGATAATTGGCCTTCCGATAACAGTCGGCTCCAAAGAGAAACAACAAACGAATGATCTTCCAATTTGTGAAAAAGGGTAAAGTGCTCACCAATAAGCTCTTCGGCGGCATATCCGTGCATCTCCGCATATGCATTATTACTGAAAATGGTTTTACCGTCCAAACCGGTGACCACAATGCCTTCTGAAATCTGAGTGATTGCCTCGGAGAGAAGCTTTAAATGTTCCTCTGCATTCTTTCGCTCAGTGATATCCCTGAAACAAATAACCATTCCCTCTATTCGACCTGATTTGTCGTGAATTCTCGAGGCGTCAAGTTCTATAAGAATGCGCTGCCCTGAAGGAGTGATGAGGATTAGCTCCTGACTAGCATTCCCATTCAATCCGTTACCGGCGATCATGCGATCCACGAGATCTTTGAAAGAACAGCCGTCGTCACTTGCGACAATACAAAATTCTTCCACCAGATGTTTATCCAGCACTTCGCGGCCAAATCGACCCGTAATTTTTTCCGCGACCGGATTCATTAATTTGATCAGCCCTCTTTCGTCAGTTGCTATAATGCCGTCTGAAACATTGTTCAGCGTAACACCGAGCCACTGCCTGCTTTCCAACAGCTGACTTTCCAATTTGCTCTTAAAGAGAGCCATTTCAATTGTGGAATGCAATTCTCTATCTCTGAAGGGTTTCAGCAAATAGCCGAAGGGTTCCGTAATTTTTGCCCGCTCGAGCATTTTGTCGTCTGCATAAGCGGTGAGATACACTATAGGTATGTTGAATTGATGATGTATTCGAGTAGCTGCCTCAATACCATCCATATCGCCGCTGAGCACGACATCCATCAGAACCAAGTCAGGCCTACCTTCACCTGCCCTACGTATAGATTCTTCTCCAGTTGTCACGACAGACAGAACTTCATACCCAAAGTCTTGCAAACTCATCTGGATATCTTCGGCAATAATTCCCTCATCCTCAACAACCAGTATGCGTGCCTTGGACATGAAAATCCCTCCCTCTAAACCATTCTATTATTGTGTTTTCGATTGGGGCTTAGAAGAGCAGAAAAACATGGTAAGTGTATCATTTTCGAGCAGAATGATAAAGGACAAAATTCTTCAGAATCCGCTTTGCCGGCTACATTGGAAAAGAACGACTGATAGATTAAGAGTTGAAAGGGACGGGATCCGCAATGTCACGCCATGCAGGAACCGTCTCAAAACCATCGGCTTTTCTGATTGCCTTTCTAACAGCTCTACCGAGAACAGATGCCGCCATCAGGGAAACACGATTTGGGTCTGCTTCAACATCTCCTAAACTCAGCACGATAGTCAGATCACCATCAATATGGCTGTGAAAAGGTCTGATTACATGCCCCAGTCCCAAAGTTGATTGCCCGGCTATTCTCGTACACATGGTCTGATCACAGCGTGCATTTGTAGCCACAATTGCCAAAGTGGTGTTTTCAACTGGAAGAGATCTTGATCGCGCTTTTCCGGTCACCAGCATTGCAGTCGAATCTGCAAATTCGAAGGAATCCGGAGCTGTGCGGGCGCCTGCCAGAATGGAACCATCCCGATCAAGAATATCTCCGTATGCATTGACAACAACCAGTGCGGCCACCACCAGTCGATCCGAAATTACCGAAGCGCTTCCCAAACCGCCTTTCATGGCCTGAGCCATTCCGTACAATTTACCCACTGTGGCACCCGTACCCGCACCAACGCTGCCTTGGGGCATAGGAACCAGGTCTGCGGCAAGACACGCCGCACGCCCCATTACCGAATCAGGTTTTACTCCGGAATTTTTGAAGTTGAGATCAAATATAACTGCGCTGGGAACTATCGGAACAATCTGGTCTCCCACCCTGAACCCGACTCCGTTTTCGGCCAAAAAGGCTAACACGCCCCCCGCAGCATCCAAACCGAAAGCACTACCACCGCTCAGGCATATCGCATGGATCCGATCCACAATGTGAACCGGATCAAGAGAATCCATTTGTCTTGTGGAAGGAGCGCTGCCACCTATTCTGCACCCTGCTATAGCTCCTCTTTCAGGAAAAAGAATTACCGTTACTCCGGTCCCTGATTCGACATCTTGAGCATGACCAACCCGAATGCCGGGCACATCCGTCAGGTCATCGTTATCACCGGTGGGTAAATTGAAAAACGACATCAATGTTGAACCTATTCTTGTCATTTAGGAGATGTGGATGCGGTCTCCGTTCCACTTATAACTCCTGCTGGATTCGGGTTCAACCTTGATCCGTTCTTTCAACGAATGAATAATCTCATACAAAATTCCATACACGTCGTATGTTATGTGCCAATCGGGATAGTGAGACTGAAATTTTCGGATATCGCCTATCCACCATTTGTGATCCCCGGTTCGATTCTGATCCGTGTAGGTCCAACGCATTTCTCGACCCAAAATATCTTGGCAAATTTCAATGGCTTCCAGCATGGAACAATTTGAGAATCTTCCACCGCCGATATTGTAAACCTCTCCGGACCGCGGGGCCTGAAAAAAATGCCAAAAGCAATTGACGAGATCATACGCATGAATATTATCGCGAACCTGCTTTCCCTTGTACCCAAAAACGGTATACATTTCTTCCGTTATGGCGCATTTGGCCAAATACGCGAGGAATCCATGCAACTGAGACCCCGAATGGCTTGGACCGGTAAGGCATCCTCCCCTGAAGCAAACGGTTTTCATTCCAAAATACCGGCCGTATTCCTGGACGAGAACATCGGCAGCGACTTTCGATGCACCAAACAAGCTATGCAGGGAACAATCTATACTCATGGATTCGTCAATACCAAAAGGACCATAACGATGAGTTTCGTCAATTTCCCATCTGGAATCCAACTCCCTAAGAGGTAATCGATTGGGAGCGTCCCCGTAAACCTTGTTTGTGCTGGTGAAGATGAAAACGGCATCCGGGCAGTAACGTCGCGTCATTTCCAACAGATTGAGTGTGCCGTTTGCATTAACGGTAAAATCCGTCATTGGATCTTTGGCCGCCCAATCATGGGACGGTTGAGCCGCCGTGTGGATGATGAGCCCAATATCTTTTTTCAATTTCTTGAAGATTGTCTCGAGCGAACCGGCATCTCGAATATCCATACTGAAATGCCGATAGCTTGAAATGCTCTTTTCGAGCCATTTACGCCTCCATGAAGTGCTTGCTTCATTTCCGAAGAACACTTTTCGCATATCATTATCAATTCCGACAACGTCCATTCCCTTGGACGCGAAGAGTTGAACAGCTTCGCTACCAATTAAGCCGGCAGATCCCGTGACCAATGCGATCGACATTAATTACCCCACTTGTAGCAATTATTTCCAACAATTGAGATCACCCAATTTCATCGACAAGTTTAGCGACAATATGAATTATGATTTAACAATACGAACTTTTCTTAAGCTACTTCGGGTTTGCAGGAGCACAATGTACCGACAAATTGCAAACCGCTAAATGAACCGACAGTCAATTGACACATCGCATTCTTCATAAGAATCGAAACACTATCAATTGTTCACATTATATATGATTCGGATAATATTCACATCTTTGTCTCTCAATTAATTTTGGTAAACCATTAACAAGAAACCAACGGGAAAATATCGCCGCATTGCGGGCAGATGTTGTATAATTTCCGTGATCGTCTTGCTATGTTTATTTCCACAATATGAGAGCCAAGTTCTTCGAAATGGTTGCACGAGGAATACTGAAGTAAATGGATGATATTCAAATTTTAATGACGTGCTTTCAACTCGGGGACCAATTTCTGCCGCTTACGCGTCACAAACCAGTCTGCATGTTGTCTGCTCTAGGAAAACCCATTATTGAAAAACAAATTGAGCGACTTGTATCTTCCGGAATTCCTAAGATTCACATAGCTTTGCTTGAACATCCGGTCAGTGCACAAATCTTTCTAGGCAACGGCTCAAGATGGGGAATAGAAATTTCGACATACGTGTTTCAGGACGTTCCTTCTCCCATAGACCTCGCCAAAAGCATATTTCCGATCGGTTCTCAGGTAGTGATATTTCCATGTGAGCTGTGCAGCGATATTGATTGGAAGGCTATTATCAAGAAACTGCAACTAGAACAGATGAAAACCGATCTCGAAGTGGTTTTCCCTGATTCAAAGCATTTGCCCCAGCAAAGTAATGCTCAGATAGAGCCAAAATCTGCCGGAATTCTTTGTCTCAAAATTGATGAAAATTCCAACAAATCTGTCAATCAACTCTACTATGACACAGATTGGCTTCTGGTCGATTCGCCGGAAAAACTCTATTACTTAAATACGCTCGCGATCTCGGGAAAGTTACAGCAATGGGGGAACATCAAAGAATTAACGGAAGAAGGATCATTTTGTGGTCATCATACGTATATAGGCCCTAATGTGGCCATTGAGAATCCCGTGTACGTCGGAAATTACGTCCAGTTGAATAGCGGGTCAAGAATCCTATCGGGATCGGTTATTAATGACGGAGTCGTGATCGATCAAGGAGCCCTCATTAAATCTGCTGTCGTCTTCAGCAAGACCTACATTGGGGTTGATACTAACCTCGAGAATTCAATAGCCGCGGGCAACCACGTGTACAATATTGGGATCGGAACTTGGGTCACCGTCATTGATCCCGTTATCTTGGCGGAACTCAAAGATGGTTTTTTTGGTGCGAAAATTATCTCCTTTGTAGATAGAATAATTGCAGGCTTTTTGTTGCTCCTGACTTTCCCTGTTTGGGTAACGAAGATGCTGATAAGAAAATTGAAGGGCAAGAAGTCTCTTGATAAGCAGGAGTTGCTCGTCTGTGACTTGGAAGTCAGCTCCTCTTGCCCGGCAGGGCTTGAAAGTGGCGAATTTCGTGTCTTCGATAGTTCAGGTCCTTTTGTATCTCGACTTGCGGGTCTATTCGATGTTGTCTCGGGAAGGTTGAGACTGGTTGGGGTGCGAAGATTGTCTCACGCAAATACCAGTCATTTCACCGAAGAATGGACGAGAGAACGATTCGGAGCACCCGCAGGATTATTCACCCCGGTGGATGCATTAGGTCTGAATAATGCGTCGGAGCACGAAAAGATTATGGCTGAAAACCAATATGTTGCCACACGAAATTTACGTCAAGATTTTGTCATCCTTTCAAAGGCTCTATGGCGTTTACTCACCGGATAAAGAAAACTCTCAACTTATTTCGAACATTTAAAGTCGTTGAAGAAATCTAAAGATTTGTATAACCTCTGTTTGGCAGATTCACATCGGAGTTGTTCTTCCTGAACAAAGCTCTGCAATATCGAGGAATCACATGCAAGTAGAAGAAAAAGACGGCGTTGTAGTAATCGCGACGAATGAACGGCTTGATGCCAATATCGCCTCCGATTTCCGAGATCTAATCAAAGATATGATAGCTAAGGGTAAGAATAAGCTTGTTATAGACCTTAAGAAAACACGATTTATTGATAGCTCCGGTTGCGGTGCATTGGTGGCGTCACTGAGATCTTTGATCAAAGAAGGAGGAGACATGAAGATTGCCAATCCGTCTCCTCAGGCTAAAACGCTCTTCGAACTTACCAGGTTACATCGAGTATTTGAGATTTTCGACAGCACCGATGATGCAATCTCAAGCACGTTGGGAAATCAGCCTTCTCATGTGAAGTCATGAGCCGAACTCATCATGTATTCGTTCATTGAAAATTTCTCAACATGTAATCAACTGATCCCTCGGGATTAAGCGGGCCGCGCATGAGAGCTTCGTAATCCAACATCCTGTTTTCGGAGTCCCATTTTCGAATTGTACGCGGATCCGGTGCCAGTCTATACTTTAAAACCGGTTGCGGACCATATTGATAACCATAAGGGTTCCAATTGGGCGGCACGGCAACCGGCGGATAATAATAATACCCATATTGCTGAGCCGAAGCCGATATAACGAAAACGGCACATGCGCACACGGTTAAAATCCCGATTTGAAGAAACCTTCTCATCTATACATCCTTTCAGATTTGAACCTTCTGAATTAACGTTCTTAATTTAAAGCATTACTTTAATTATGGCAAATTGAATCTTAATTGCGGCTGTCCGCTGAATGGATCAGTGAGTACCGATCCCTATTCTAGGGAACTTAGATTTCGGAAAACGACTAACTCACACCGGGGAAAAAGAATCAGGAAAGATGGTGCGAGAGGGGGGACTCGAACCCCCATGGGTCGCCCCGCTGGATCCTAAGTCCAGTGCGTCTGCCAATTCCGCCACTCTCGCATAAACAGGGGACAGCTTTTGATTATAACATGTATCAGAGGCTAGTCATTCATTTTTTCAAGATGAGACTACTTCCTCGCCCCTCGCTGAATTTTCCAGTTCTGGTAAGCACTAAAGAAAGAAGGACCAAGCAATATACTGACTATTACCATTGCGAATCCGAGTAAAACAGCAAAAAAAATGGGTTCAAAATTTGTCATCATTGTCACCTTATGTAAATCCAAAATTTTAGTTATAATTCCCAATTTGGACCGTCGCAAACTCTATTTGTTCTTGATTACGGGAAGTTCCATCACCGCTCTCATGATTCGATCCCCATAGTTAATGATTCCGGTTCCCTCTTTTTGAGAGTTGACTATTACCGCAAAAGCGAAAGCCTTGGAATCCGGAAAAACTCCGTATCCCGCTAATGCATTAACTCCTTTCAATGTTCCCGTTTTTGCCCTCAACCTACGCCTTGTTTCGGGATCAGTAAACTTTTCCTTCATTGTGCCGTCTATTCCGGAAATTCCAAATGAGGCCATAAACTCTGCATTATAACCGAAATCCCTCGAAGCATTAAGCAGCACCTTGACCAAAGCGGAAGAGCTGATTCTATTACCGCGCGATAAGCCGCTGGCCTCCTTTAATTCAAATTGTGAATCTTTGACCCCCAGCGACTGCAGAAAACTCCTCATAACGGACAAGCCCTTATCTCGGGTTCCCGGAGGCCCATACACCTGCGCTCCCATTGCAAGACTGATTTGTTCCGCCATGAAATTATTGCTGTATTTATTCAGCCCGTAAATGATTACGGCGAGTGGACGAGAATTGAATTCCATGAACGGCTTTGCATTTTCCGGAATCTTACCCTTAGAAACTCGTCCCCCCAACTGTATGCCCTCTCTAAGCAAAAATTCCTTTAGCACGTATCCCGTATACAAAGCGGGTTCGGAAACATTAACGTAACGACCTTTTACAGGAGCATCAACACCAATCGTACCTTCGGCAAAAATGGTTTCCCTACCATTTTCAACCTGAGATTTTGTGATTTCGAGATGAGCCGGTTTAGCTCCGTTCACCGTCTTCACGGACGATTTTACATTCACGTGTTCTGAAGGTGGATCCACGAAAATTTCAGCGTGTTTTCCTGCGGACTGACCCGGTTTGATCATGAACTTTACGGAATTAAAATTTAAAGAGAGTGCCCCATAAGGCGCATGGTAAGAGCGAGGCCCAAGTTTTTCGTTTTCATCCAGCGGTTTTTCAGGTTGAAAGTAGGAATCGTCAACAATTATTTTCCCTCGGATCTCGGTAAGTCCCCTGTCCTTCAGATTTCTAGCCAATGCAAACAGTTCTTCATTTACAAGATATGGATCCCCAAATCCCCTAATATACAAGTTACCGACCGAGCCTCCCCTCTGGTCATCGGCATAGATGTGGGTGGGAAACGTAAATTCCGGTCCCAGCGTGCTTAGTGCGGCAGCACTCGTAACCACTTTCATCGTACTGGCCGGAACAAGGGGAAGATCAGGGTTTCTCTCTGCTATCACCTTCCCCGTCTGGAGATCTATCATCTGCATGGTGACTTCAAAACCGGTAGGAAGCTCACTCTTTATTATTTGATCGAGCTGCGCCGAATTTATTCCTGCAGAAAAACTAGGTTGAATCGACCACAAGACCATCATCGCCGAAAATATGATTGAGAATCGGCTATTCACGATTCGATTAGCTCGCGCAAGTTGTTTGTAATTATCCTTCAACATTCTTTCCTCAAGCGGTACCAGCTTCTACGCTGAAATACTGAGTAATTCTATTTTCGAGGTCAGGGTTAACGCAATCATAACTAAGAGTCAAGGGGCCATAAGCGGCGGGCTGGTTAGCCATAAACCATCTAAATAACAGATAGTTAACCTAAGTTATTATACTCAATCCGCAAACTTATACACGAAGAGGATCAATTTCTTGGTGTTTCTCAGCGGTACGCGTACCAGCTCAGACTGAATAAAAACAAGATGTTACATCACGGCATCCACCAGTTTCTCGCAAATTTTGACAACTAACTAGAATTATCCTTATTTTTTTCTTGACATAAAAACGCCGTATCATTAAAGCAATATCCAACATTTCGAGTTGGGAGGAAGGGTATGTTGAGAAGAATACCTTCTACGCCGTTGGTATGTCTAGTTGTTTTCCTGTCAACAGTTCTCGCCACCGCCGTATGGGCCGCAGGACCTGATGAGTCCTTAGAGGTCCTACTGAAACCAGGTCAGGCGGGGGCCACTCCTGTGCAGGCAACCCAAAAAATCAAAACTTCAAAATTCGGCCAAGCTTATGCACCTGCATTTCTACCTTGTGCACCAATGCCGGTAGGAATTAGCAAGGTAAAAGCTTTGCCGGCATGCGCTCCCGCAATGCTCCCGGCCGGCTGCATTCTTCCGAGAACAGCTCCGGGCCAGTGGGAAATGAGCGTTCAGGCATTCTTTGCCAGAACCAGAGGAACGGTCCAGTGGCCGCGCAACAATTGGTGGGCCGGAGGATGGGCCAACCGTGAGGTCGACTTTAATGATGACCTCCAACTGCCTGCGCACCAGGTCTTGGCTCAATTTACCGCCAAATATCAGTTCCGGCCTCAGTGGGCTATCCGCTACAGCATTCTCGGTCTTGACCTAAAAGGCGGAGGATGGAACTGGAACAATTGGAACCAATTCTACTTTGGAAACCAATTCTTTGGCGGCACCAATAACATCAACTCCGAATGGCAGCATCTCTATCAGAGAGTAGGAGTACTCTACGATGCGATTCGGACCTGCAACTCCGCCGTCAGCATATTCACCGACTGGGTACATGCGGATGACAAAATTACAGTAGGATGCGGCTTTTGCGGATGGGGCGCATCAACCCTGAGCAAGGGCACGGATGCAGCCATAGTGGGTCTTGAAATCGAAAGGTGCATGAGCACGGCCTGGAATGGCGGCACATTCTCCTGCGATTACAAAGCCGGTGTGATCTTCCTAGATGATGTGGAGGGTGTGGATGCACAGGCAGGCTGCAAGTACTCCATCCCCATGAACTACGGTCGATGGGGCTTCGTTAAGGGCGGCTATCGCTACGTAGAATTGAAGAAAACACAGCAGGATTACCTCCTGAAACACGCCCTCGAAGGCGGCTTCATGGAACTCGGAGTAATCTTCTAAGTAGCTAAGAATTTGGGTAGGTCATCGAAATTGGGGAAAGTCATGATAACAAAATTCGGAAAGACGGAAAAATTGGTAAAACAATCGAATTCCGAATTGACCAGGCGTATACACTGGGGCATTTCACCCAATTTCAAAATGACCTGTTTTTTGTGAGCCCGACCGCATGACGGCGTCTCCCAGCTCGACCCTATCGGTCGGGCTTTATTTTCAAACGTGAGACCGATGCCGCTGGGGGCTCTTATCGATCTCCCAAAAACAAACTGAGATTCAATGCGGAATGTGCCGCTTCTTATATAGCCCGTCTAATAGACGGGCTTTTGTTTTTTATGAACGACCAAAAGTTTCAAAAAGAAAAGGTGATCAGCAAATTCTTGGCAGGAGTTCCCCGGAAGGTTCGGCCAAGACACGCCGGCCGCCGATTCGAGTTTTAAGAATTACTTTAGAAGAATTTTTCTCGGAAATGCCCCCCACAAAAGCAAAACCTTCGGCCTGTTTCAACCCCGATAGCTTTTCTATAACCGAATTCTTACACTCGGCCGAAACCACGGCGATTACTTTCCCTTCGTTAGCTGCTTGCAAGGGATCAATGCCGAGAATATCGGAAGCCATTGCTACGGATTCGTCGACCGGAATCGAAGCCTCATCTACCTCAATTTCTTTACCGCTGGATGATGCTATCTCATTCAGGGTTGCAGCAATCCCTCCGCGAGTCGGATCTCTGAGAAACTTTAAGCCGGGGCCGAGTTCAATCAGCTTTTCCACAATGGGCCAGATAGATTGTGAATCCGATTTCAGTTCGAAATCAAAAGAGAATTCCGCCCTGCTGAGCATGACGGCGAGTCCGTGATTCCCTACAGGTCCGCTGACAAGTACAAGATCACCCGCTTCAATCTGATCCGTTCCAAGAGGGAACATAGATTCAACTTTGCCGATTCCGGAAGTATTCAGGAAAATGCCGTCGGCACTTCCCTTCGGCACTACTTTGGTGTCCCCGGTCACGATTTCTACCCCTGCTTCATCTGCAGCAGCCGAAATGGATCGAATGATTCTCTCTAATTTTTCCATAGAAAACCCTTCCTCAAGAATCATCCCCAACGACAAGAAATGCGGACGGGCCCCGGAACAGGCAAGATCGTTACATGTGCCGTGCACTGCAAGACACCCGATGTCTCCCCCTGGAAAGAAAAGAGGTGAAACAACAAAAGAATCTGTTGTGTAGGCCAATTTTTGTCCGAAGTTATCAAGAACCACCGAGTCCGGGAGCTTCCCCAATCTTCCTCTATTGAGATTCGGCAAAATGAGATCACGAATGAGGCGGCCGGTCATCTTGCCCCCCCCGCCATGTCCCATCAAAACTGTTTTTTCGGATGATCCGGACATTGTCATGCCGCTCCGTATTTGTAATATGCGGCGCATGTCCCTTCTGATGAAACCATGCACGGCCCGATCGGCTCTTCCGGAGTGCATTCTCGCCCAAACAGTCCACATTGGTTTGGCGTTTTACTTCCCGTAATTATGGCGGCGCATTTGCACCTTGGATCATCCTGGGAATCGGGAACTTCCACCGGGAACTTCACACCGGCATCAAATGCTTCATACCTTGGACCGAAACGTAAGCCGCTGTCGGGTATTATTCCCAATCCGCGCCATGATGCGTCCGCAGGTTCGAACACGTCGTAAATAATTGTCTGCGCAGTCTCATTTCCCTTGTCCCGCACAACCCGCCTGTAATCGTTTACGATCTCCGGACATCCCGAAACGGTGATCCGCACCAAGTCCTTCATCGCCAGCAAAATGTCCAAAGGTTCAAATCCTGCCACAACACCGGGTTTTCGGAAGTCCCGGACTAAGTAGCCGAATGAGTCGGAGCCAAGTATTGCGGAAACATGGCCGGGTAAGAGAAATCCATCCAAATCTTGTTTATCGGCTAAAGTCTTCAACGGCTCATGAATGGTTTTAAAAGCAGGCAGCACGTAAAAATTTTGTATGTTCTGTGCAGCCGCACTCTTCACCGTTGCTGCAATTGTCGGAATTGTCGTTTCAAAGCCCACTCCCAAAAAAACGACCGGTTTAGAGCCATGCTCTTTGGCGATTGCAAGAGAATCCATGGGCGAATAAATAATCTTTACCGAACCACCTTCCGATCTGAACTGGGAAAGACTCCCCAAAGACCCTGGGACTCGAAGCAGATCACCAAACGTCACCAGGCAGGCGTCGTAGCGTCGAGCAACGAGAATTGAGTGATCAATAAACTTTTTTTCCGTCACGCACACTGGGCACCCCGGACCTGAAACGAGTTTGACGTTTTCCGGGAATACGGATTTTAAACCTGCCGCGTGGACGGCCATGGTATGAGTTCCGCAGACTTCCATGAATTTCAGGATTCTGCCGGCTTTCAGAGCATGCGCATTGATTTCATTAATTAATGACCGGGCTGCTCGGTTCTCTACTGTCGCCTTCAATTATCCTCCAAACCGGCAGTTGCTTCCGCTAGTTCATGAAATATCTTAATTCTCTCATCAGCTTCCGAATTGTCGAGAACCTCTATTCCGAAACCCGCATGAATAATCAGGTAATCCCCTATTTTTGCATGAGGAACCATCATGAGGCTCACTTCCGTCTTGACTCCTCCGGTATCAACTCGGCCAACACCTTCACCCACAATTTCCGTGAGCTTCATAGGAACAGCTAAACACATTATTATTCCTCGGTTCTGCAGTTCATTGTTTTTAACGCGACCACTACTTGGCCTATTGCAAGGCCGCCGTCATTAGGAGGCACCGCTCCGTGTGTAAGCAGCGTCAGATCGGATCCGGCCAAATATTCAACGATTCTCTCGGTCAGCAACCTGTTTTGAAAACAACCGCCGGAAATGCCGATCAACTGAATAGAATACTTGTCGGCTAATTCCCTGAGGATGTCCACGGTAACTCGTGCGATCGTATTGTGAAACTTGGCTGAAACAATTCCGGGAGAAACGCCGCTCATAATGTCACGAGCTACGGCTCGAATCAATGAGTGTGAATCTATTTGCCACACTTCGGATTTCAGTATCTTATATCCATATTCACTCAACTCCCGTGTATCGGCAAGCGACTCCAGCCACATGGCGGCCTGTCCTTCATAATTGATCTTCCTTTTAAAGCCGATCACCGCAGCGGCTGCATCGAAAAGACGACCTGCAGACGAAGTCATGGGAGAGTTTATGCCCTTTGCCGCCGCTTTCAGCCAGTACGAAACATTTTTCCCGTGGTCTTCAAACAGACTCTCGAATTCTTGCGGTAAAAGAAAATTATGAGCGAGCAATCCCGCGGCAATCCTTATTGGTTCTCGGATACCCGATTCGCCGCCCGTCAGATGAAATGGAGCAAAAAAGGCCACACGAGTAAAATTCTTCAAGTCGCATAGAAGGAACTCACCACCCCAAATTGTTCCATCCACTCCAAATCCGGTTCCATCGAAGGTTGCGACGATAGCCGGCCCATCTAGACCATGCTCGGCTAAGAGTCCTGCTGCATGAGCATGATGATGGTACACGCGTACAGTCTCCATCCCGGCCTGATCCGAGAAATTGCTGCTGAAATACTCAGGATGCGGATCGATGGCGGCAATTCTGGGTGTTGCCTCCAGGTATTCCGTTAAAGTGGACACTGACTTGCCGAAAAAATCCTGCGCTATAGGCGATGCAAGGTCTCCAACGTGAGGGCCTGGTACGATTCTGCCGCCCATAAAAATTGCAGGAGCATTCTTAAGATCACCGCCGGTCCCGAGAATAACCGGCTCAAACAATTCCGAATCGGGTGAAACCTTTAAAGTCTCTGGAACCAAGCCCCTCGATCTTCTAATCACCACGGGCTTTCCTGCAATGACTCGAAAAATCGAATCATCGGCTCTCTGCACTATTTCCCGGTCATGGTACAGTATTGCGTCAACGAGATCCCCAAGCCGCTCAAAAGCTTCAATGTTGTCCTTGACTATGGGCTCTTCGGATCTGTTCGCCGAGGTCATTACAAGCAACTCAAGGCCATCGGTTTTATCAATTTCCGGATAGTTGAACAACAGATGATGCAGAGGTGAATATGGCAGCATCAAGCCCAAGGTCCCGACACCGGGAGCGACATTGGAGGCTGCTCGTCTATTGCCCCGCTCTAATAAAACAATAGGTGAAAGCGGGGACATTAAAAGCTCCTCTTCAATGCTGTCGATACGGCAAAATTCACGCGCTTTGCTGATATCTTTTGCCATAACCGCAAAAGGTTTTTCTCCACGGCCTTTTCTGGTCCTGAGCGTATCGACTGCATTAAAATCCAGGGCGTTGCAAGCGAGATGAAATCCACCAATTCCTTTTATTGCAACGATCTTTCCGGACCTAAGATATTCAATTGTTCCTTTAATGGGATCGCAACAAATAGGAGTACCCGTTGAGTCGGTAAGTGTGAGCCTTGGGCCACACTTGGAACACGAATTCGTCTGTGAATGGAATCTGCGGTCGAACGGATTCGAGTATTCTCTTTCACATTCCGGACACATCTTGAAATCGGCCATGCTGGTCCGGCTACGATCGTATGGAAACGATCTCACTACACTAAACCGCGGGCCACACAAGGTGCATGTGGTAAAAGGATAAAGGTATCGCCTGTTATGAGGATTAAAAAGGTCCGTGAGGCAATGTCTACACACTGCAACGTCCGGGGGAATCGGGGTTATGCCCCTTTTTCCACCAATACTTTCCACAATGCGAAATTCATAATCATTGCAGGGCGCTAATCTACTTTCTTTGTAAGTTTCTATTCGCCCAGGGCTAGGAATCTCTTCTCTCAATCTCTTGATGAATAGCTCACAACAATCAGTGAATCCCTCGATTTCCATTTTGACGCCGTCAGAGCTATTCAGTACCCAGCCACCTATATTCAGCTCCGACGCCAAACGAAATACCGTAGGACGGAACCCAATGCCTTGCAGTATCCCTGAAAGCTGTATTTCTAATCGTATCCGCTTATTACGGGACGTTTTGTTAATCGCGCTCTGTGACAAGTGGTTACCTATTTATAATTCGGATCTAGACATTCTATCCGAATATATAGGAAATTCAAGGCGATGAGTATACTTGTAAACATTGTAAAACTGAGAATTGATGTTCAATGAAGCTAAAAGCAAGCGACAAGGCGGATTTTCGAATCGTAATCAACTTTCGGTACAGTCACCACGTCCATTTTCTAATTGGGCCCGCCCCAACGAGATACAGCATTCTACCTGACTCACCGAGCCCCAACAAGTTCGCAGCTTCAGAGTCATAAAACGCGCCTATTCCGCAAGCGCCCTGTTTTATTGATGTGCAAGCCACATAAAGTCGTTGACCCAGTCTTCCTGCGGAAATCATCGCATATCTGTAGCCACGGGATCCAAAATTCTCCTGGACCGCTTTAAGATCAGAAATAAAAACGAAATGAAGTGAGCATTTCGCAAGCCAGTCCTGTTCAAGGCAAATTCGAGTCATAGGAGAAACAAAGTCTCCATGACATACATAACCAAATGTTCGTTCTTTGCGATTTATCAAGTAGAAACCGGGCTCGATGCCTGACCCTTTGCCTTCCAAGAAGCCACAGACGAGAGTCTCGTCAAGACTATGCTCAAACGAATCGGCGTCCGCACTAATCAGATTTAGGAGTCCGCCAACTGCATTTGGAGCCATTTCGCCGTGGACATAATTCCGTAATGATCTCCGTTTAAAGACGGATTCCGCATAGGTCATCACGGAACCGAGGCGGTTTTGCGAAAAAAGCTGATTTCCTTGAGCTTTTAGGTCAATTTGCCTCAATGCGGAACCCTTGGCGGAAGCCGTGATATTTCCTTCCGACTCTTCATAGGCTTCCAAAATTGTGGAATAATTCTCTTCCTTTGCTGCGGTTCCGGAGTACTTCCTCAGATCTGAATCGTCTACGGGGTTAGTCGAGTCATTTTCGTGTTCCAGTGAATCGCCGGGAATACAAACTGCTACGAGGCTTCTTTCTTTTAATGGGTCTATTCCTAAGCATTCATTCAGTTCGGTATCATTGAAATCATAGTGTATTGTATGCTGTACACGAAACAGATTCAGAGCTTGAACGAGGTTCTCGAGAAAATGGCCGGTATCCAGAAGGTGGTACCTGTACGCTCTGTCCCTGTATTTCCAGGAACTTCGATAAAAAATGGAAGTTAATATGATCATCAGGGACGGAGGAGTGTCCGGGGTGCGAGTCAGGAGATGAACAGGCTCGGTGCGCAACCTTCCTCGTCTGAGACGCACCAAGTGTTGATGAGCAACATCGTGGTAGTACAGGCCTTGCTCGACATCGGGTAATCCCGCACAGTACATGTACATTTCAAAAGGATACAATGCCCCCGCCGACGCTACACTCCTGAAATAAAATTCCTGCCCTCCTTGCTTTGAGCGAGCGGTGATGGAATGCGTCAGTTGAAAGATTTCGGCGAGAACTTGAAGATCAACTTTCCGGGTCGGAGCACCCGTTACGTTCGTAAAAAAAAGTTCGTCATGATCAGTCTTGGGCCATTCCGAACAAATCGGTAACTCCAGACGCTCGAAACCTTCGTACATCTTAAACACGGAAGGCTGATTGTACCAATCCAGGTGATGCCCTGACATGCGGTTTCGATTGTAAGAGGTTTTATTGTGGTACTCGATTGAGGTCATTTTTAAGATCAACCGCCCCAAGGCATCTGAGAATAGACTTTGTTCAGCTGATCGCGATATTCCCTGAAAAATTTCTCGTGTTCGTGTTCCCATTTGGAAAGCATCTGTAATGCGTCCTTAGCAGGACCTTCGGTTTTCGATGCCATGTCCGCGTAGAACTCACTCAAATCCTTCTCAATCAGCCATGCGGTATTGAAGACGGTTACATCAGGCACCATGGACCCTTCTAAACATTGTTCAAGAAATTCTTTTTTGGCTCTTTCATCAAAAAAGTTTGTTCCTGAAACAGATTCAGTGATGGTTTCGTCCAACTTGATCTCTCCTGATTCCCGTAAATTACTTATAATGGAGTTCAGAAAACTTATATGCCTCTGTTCCTCTTGAATGAGCTTTTCAAATGCCGAAACGGCAGCTCCTATGCCCATTCGGTCCAAAGAGCTTTTGAAAAAACTCATGCCCGTTTTCTCCTGGTTAAGGGCATACTCGAATATCTTTATAAGCTTGTCGCTCACCATCCGCTCCTTTCACGAAATTCTCCATATCGTAAGTAGATGTTAATCACAAAAATGGAACCTGAAAACGTTTGGGTCATTGTATTAACTTTTTTTTGCCGTTTCCGTCTTGGTGATTTCCATGGGCTTCGAAGTCAGCGTGGTTTTTCCCAAATATTCAGGGAGTTCCAATCCGGCCATCCTTGCCAATTCATGCATAGGCGGCACAACACCCATCAATTTCTTCCCTAAATCCGATACTCCGCCATTGCCTCCGCTGTCCCACACAATCAGTTTCTCCAACGGCAGGTTCTTCACCGCATCCGTCTGAATCTTTGCAATTTCGGTAAATTTCTCCACGAGTAATAGAGCTGCCGTAACGGAAGGATCGTTGTTGCAAGCTTCGACGAGTGATTTATAACCGGCGGCTTTCCCATCCAAAACAGATTGAGTACCTTTGGCTTCAGCCTCCATTTTCAATAACACCGCTTCAGCTTCAGCGGATGCTATCAAAATTTGTCGCTGTTTTTCCGCTTCGGCCTCGACGATAGCCTTCTGTTTTGCTGCATCCGCAGGCACAACTATCTCCGCATATAATCTTGCCTGCTCTCTGCGACCCTTTGCTTCTTCAGCAACCTTTTGAGCTTCTTCGCGAGATGCTCGAATAGAACCGTCAGCTTTTTCGGCAGCAGCTTGACCCCGGGCTCGAGCTTCTTCTTCGGCCACCTTTTGTCCTGCTTGAAAGCCTGCTTTACTGGCATTTGCGTTGGTTTCCGTCTCAACGGCCTGAGCATCCAAAACGGAGGTTTGCTGCCTTCGGTCCCTTTCCGCCTGAGCTTCACCTATCGAAGCCGTGGCGTTTGCGGCCGCTATCGCGGACCTCTTGTCCCTCTCGGCTTCCGCCTCCCCGATCGATGCCTCGGAATTGGCCCCTGCTACTGCTTTACGCTGATCTCGATCTCGTTCAGCAACGCCGATTTTCCCAAGCTTCTCCTGTTCGGCAACATCAATTAGGGCTTGATTGATGGCCTCAGCGGCCGCTTTCCGACCTAAAGCTTGAATATATCCGCTGTCGTCCTCAATATCCTTAATATTGACATTTATGACCTGTAATCCAATCTTTTCAAGTTCCACAGAGACCGCTTCATTCACCTTAGCCATAAAGGCCTGACGGTCACGGTTTATCTCTTCGATCTGCATCGTTGCAATAACCGCTCGCATTTGACCCAGAATGATATCCTGGGCCTGCTTTTTGACATCATCCATACTTTGACCCAGGAGCCTCACCGCCGCATTCTGCATAATGCCCTCATCGGTGCTGATTGCTGCAGTAACGGTTGTCGGAACTGAGACTCTAATGTTTTCTCGGGAGAGTGCGCTGGTCAATTCGATAGGCACCACGAAGGGTTCTAACTCAAGCCAAGAAAACGACTGCAACACCGGCCACACAAAAGCGGCGCCACCGTGAACGCATTTGGCGGCACCTTTTCCAGTGCTGCCGTAAATGACCAGAATTCGGTTGGACGGGCATCTCTTATACCTGCTGACAAAAAGCCAAAAGATCAGCATGAGCATAAAGAAGAGAATCAGCATAAGGAAAATAGCGCTACCCATTCCAGATTCCTTTCGTATTAAACGGCTTCTACTTCCAATGTCTTTTCATCAAGAACATGGACGACACGCACATGTGTTCCCGAAGGGATTGCCCTACCGTAAGATCCTTTGGCGTCAATAAAGCTGATCGCGCCGCTTACGAGAACTCTGACTTTGCCCGTCCCGTTTTCCGGGATATCCATGTAAACAGTGGCGTCTTCCCCAATCGCAGTCCAAACGGTGGCGTTTCCGGTCTCCTGAAATCTCAAGAGTTTGTAAATCACATAGGAAACCAGGAACATTCCTACAAGACCCCAAATCAGGCTGTAAATCACCGAGATGATCAGAGAATTACCGTTATAAAGATAGATGGTTCCGGCCCATGAAAACATAACTGCAAATGAAATCAGGGACCGCACAGATATGAGGCTGAAAGTGATTCCGGAATCCGGGTGATCGGCTCCTGTAGAGTGTCCGGAAAAATCGTGATCACCCAAGTCCCCATGAGTCCCCGGCCCTGCGGAATCATGGTCAGCACCAATGAGCGATCCTACCGTTTGCCATAGAAACAACAAACTGAAGAAAAGGGCCGAAAGTAAAAAGCCCTTGTTCAATGAACTGAGAGCGTCCCACCAAGCTTCCATATTGACACCAGATCAAGGAGTGATGAAAACCGCCGTGAAGATGATCGTAGCAGTATATCATCATGAAAGCGGACCATACAGAATTAAAAGCCCGAAATTTCCATTCTCTTAAGCTGCTTGGAATATTGAGATGATTTACCTGTGCTTACGAAAAGTTTGTTTCCATCAGTCTCTAAACTCACCGCCCCGTCTCTGCCGGTCCACAAAACCATTGCTCCTGTTGATTCAAGCCTCTTTACGGTATCCGGATGAGGCAGATTATGGGAAGCGGGATAATCCGCGGAAATGATAACAACCTTAGGAGCGACTGCAGCCAGAAACTCCTGAGAACACGTATTCTTTCCACCATGGTGTGCAACTTTCAGCACCGTTGATTTGAGAACGGGATCCGCCAACAGCAGCTCTTTTTCACCTTCAAGCTCGAGATCACCCGTCAATAAAATCGAAAATCTTTTGTGCTCAAGGCGAGCAACAACACTGGAATTATTAAGATCTTTATGTGCGAGTCCCACCTCGCTCGACGCTTTTCCATTTAGAAATTTTAGTCGGGACTCTCCGAATCGTATTTCAGGAGCATCTTTATGGACGCTTGAAATCAGTCCGGCTCCCCTGTTCGCTGCGTTGAAAACTTCTTGTAATAATAGAGAGTCCGAATTGACGGCATTCCAAAGAATGCGTTCGCATTTTAGTCGATTGAGAACAGCCGGAAGCCCGCCTATGTGATCGGCTTCCGGATGGCTCATAATGACGGCATCAAGACTCGATGATCCGGCCCAACCCAGAAACGGCAATATTATTGATTTTCCGGCATCGAAGTACTGAGTTCGTACTCCTCCGTCAATTAGAATGCCTCTCGATCCCGGAAATCGGATGAAGGTACTGTCCCCTTTTCCCACATTAAGGAAATAAGCTTCGACATTTTTGTGGTCCTTCAGGAGGTATTCAAAAAGTACGGCTGACAAGAAAAGACAAAAGACGACAGCGAGAGAAGCAACTACGCCTTTTCTACGTTCCCCCTGAAAAACAATTAGAATTATGCCAACCACCATAAAAATTGTCGTTACAAGCTGCAATTGCGTCGGATGAGGAACAACAATAGTACTGAAAGGCAATTGCGAAAAATATTCTGCAATCCTGATAATGGCGAAAATAAGGATTTCTGCCGGAACAGCAATAAAGGAACCTATCTCAGGGAAAATTGTGCCGGTTAAACCGGCCAACAGGCCGAGTCCGAGGGCAGGAGTAAAAAGAAAATCGCACATAATGTTCGCAGGAACGCTGTAGGTGGGAAACGAGTGAAATATGATCAAAATTAAAGGACTGATGGCAAGGGTAGCTCCAATGCTCACACCGGCAATCATCAGAACGGATCTTGTTAGACGATTTACAAAACTCAACCTCGGTTCTTCGACGAACTGATCCGCCTTGATTGCACGCAGTCTATTAAAATACGGAGCCGCAGCGAATATTCCCGCTACCGCTGCAAAAGAAAGTTGAAAACTCGGGGTGAACAGGGCAGAGGGAAAGAATAGTAAGATGAAAAATGCAGCTACGGCGAGGGAATTAGCGGAATTCCACGGTCTCCTCATGAGAACCGCAGCACAAATGATTACGCCCATTATCGTCGAGCGCACCGCTGGATCGCGTGCACCGACCAGAAAGCAGTAGAATAGTATCGCAGGTATGGTGATTATGGCCGCCAACTCTTTTGCGGGAATGTACAGGAGAATCTTCGGAAACGAACATGACAACAACTTACAGGCCCAAAAAACCAGAAGTGCTACTATGGCGACGTGCAAACCGGATGCGGACAGGGCATGGGCCAGCCCCGAATCACTGAAGGATTTCTGCGCCTCATAGCTCACCTCTCCCATGTCCCCGACGACAATTCCTTTCATTATGCCTCGGACCGTGCCTGCACGATCTGGGTGATTCAGCTCAGATACTACGTATTTTGATTTTGAACAGCCATATTGGTCCAAAAAGTAAATGATTGACTTTCTTAGGTCGAATAACAGTGCCCCCGGAGAATATTTGCAGCCACTGCGTACCAAGAAAATCGAATTCTCCCCCGAAATCGAGACAAGCCATCGGATGCCGTTGTTGTTGCAGTCCGCTTCCCAATCGTATTCGCCGGGATTGCCGCGATTTGTCGGTTTGCGAAGCTTAGCCTTGAAACCAATGACGTCTCCATAGCCAAATTCCATATCATTGTCTCGGAGGAAAAGCCTTCCTTTCCCCGGCAATCGATGGCCGGTCTTTACTTTCTCCCCCTCATTCAAAATGAGAATCCTTGCATTCGGCAGAGTTGACCAAATTTTATTCACTGTTGCGAAAACGAGAATTGGGTATTCCTCGTCATCAAAGTCAAACCTTGCGGGTGATGTCGCTGATGCGGTCAGAAATCCGGTGGATACGCACAACATGACAATGAACATGGTTTTGAATGCATCATGCCCTGTTGCCGAAGCCCACAGGACGCAAGCCAAGCAGAGTCCAACTAAAGTAGTCGGTACGGTAACGCTGTTGAAATCACATGCCCGACCCAATACAATTCCTATGACCAGGGCACATACCGAAGTTATAGCGGGCGTTATCGAGAACGAAGTCTTATCTTTTAGTCGCATTAAAATGTAGTCTTCTTCTGAAAATTGCTTGATAATGTGTGTCCGATAATGATAACGAACACGCAGGCCGATCACCGAAACCTTCAATTGTTCGCTTGGGAAAAAAACAATGTTTGTGTCGATCAGAATAGATCGGTTGATATGGTCCAGGCAAGCGCATTAATCGTAAACGCCTTTCAAGAGAAAGCATGGTTCGCAGAAAAAAATGCAGTCATACGGGGAATATCTAAGAAGCCTACGAGAAGAGAAGAATAAATCGCTCGAAGAAATCTCGGAGAAGACAAAGATTGCATTGGCAAATCTGGAATCTCTTGAAAAGGACCGCTATGATCTGCTGCCTCCACGTGTTTTCGTCAAAGGCTTCATAAGATCTTACCTTCTTGAATTAGGACTGGATCCAAAAGAAGGTCTGCAGAAATTCGAAGATTATTCCAAATCCGGAGAAGTCCCCAATTTCCTTGAAGATGAGCACCCGGTCTTTCCAAAACCCCCCACGAACAGAGAATATCGGAAAAGCAACATTTTTACGGGAGTACTCACTTTTGCGGGCCTCGTCTCCTTTGTTATTCTCGCATTAACAGGAGTTACGAAAATCTTCTTTGATGGGAGTCAACAAGCACAGAGTCCAGCGGACATAACGAGTACGTCATCAAAATCAGTGGCCCAAGCACAAAAACAGCCTTCCGGATCTTTCGATCAGGCGGCAAAAGCTCAGTCCGGTAAACGATCTCTTGAAATAAGGGCTTTAGCAAACACGTGGTTGCGCATTGAACCCGACGGCGGACCTGCAGAGGAAGTCTTCATGGCGCCCGGAGACATTCAAATTTTTACTGCTCGCGATAGCTTTTCAGTCCAGACAGGAAATGCAGGCGGCATAAGGTTAAAGTTTGATGGCCGTGAACTGCCGCCTCTCGGCAAGATCAATCAAAGTCTTTCCCTTACACTACCCTGAGCATCGAAATAAAAATCCGAGCCTTGGTAAATGTCATCTCGACTAAATGGACCAAGTTGGTCTATCATAACTTTTCTAACGAGCACTGCTTTGAGCAATTCAATTGGACGAGGAAGTCTTAATGCCCGAAAAAATAAGAAAATTGCTTCTTGTTATACCAATACGCATTCAGGATGATTTGGCACCGGTTGTCGAATCCGAAGGGTGGCACACGATTAAAGATCTTTTCAAAAAAACCGGCACTTCCTATAACACCCACTGGAACGGCAACTATGTTTTGGATCAGGACGAAATCCCATGGAAAGCCACGCCTGAAGAAATAGATTTGCTCGAACGTATTGATGGAAAAGTAGTCGTCCTGAATGGGACAAAATACAACGTCTCAGAAGCGTTGATGCTGTTCAAAGACACTG
This sequence comes from uncultured Syntrophaceae bacterium, assembly GCA_964613745.1. Classification (GTDB taxonomy): domain Bacteria; phylum Desulfobacterota; class Desulfomonilia; order Desulfomonilales; family Desulfomonilaceae; genus CAZTJA01. The sequence goes on along the minus strand of CAZTJA010000014.1, from coordinate 3,556 downwards.
ATGATTCAGTCTATGTTCTCGAAGACGACATCGAGACGTGGGCATTTACGGATTAGAAATAGCGAACTTAAATGGTGAAACAGAACAAGTCTCGTTTTAAAATCCGAGAAAGAAAATCCGCAATAAACAGGCGCAGAAAGTGTGTAGAAATTCTTCCCGGAATGCCCGGTAATGGATTCTTCATTTTCAAGAAGCGAAATATTCAAGATCTTGCGAGATGTCCTGAATGCCGGGATTCGGAAGAAAGTTGCTGCGACGAACCCTGCGCTTGTCGTGACGATTGATAATAATCCAGCCAAATCACTTGACTCGTTTTGCAGAGTAACCACCAAACTTTAGCTACACAAGACATTGCCGTTCATCCTGTAGGAGAAATTCCCGAAAAATTGTACTGTTTCGGGAATCTTGATCTCCTGCACAAAACGCGCGCTGCCGTTTTAAACTCCAGAGTAGGTCATCGGGTCACATCAGAAGATTTTTGGATAAAAAAAACGAAAATCATTGTTGAGGAAATCGCTACCCGGGACCTTGCTCTCGTATCAAGCTACAACACTCTGCCGTACTCATTGGTGAATTCGATGTGGTACGGCCGATCATTATTAATTGTATGCGACGAACCTCTGCCGTTTGAGCCTGAGACTCGAAGAAAGAAATTCCTGAAAACGTACCATGATGCCTTTGATTACGAGAACACGCTTTTCATCTCCCCTTTTGATCCGCTTGTTAAGATTCCTCCATCGAAACGTTATCGAATTCGTGACAAACTCATTGCAGCCATTGCACATTACATCTTCCCGGGAGTAATCAGAAAAGCTGGTAATTTTGAAAAGATCGTGGCTGATTATGCATCCAAGATCCTGAACTGCGGCCCTGATCAAGATCCCAGTCGACCCGCAAGAAAGCGAACTTCCAAAAATCCAGCGCCTCAAATGCCAAAAAACGAGAGTAGCGACCTATTTCGAAATGAAAACTTCCTTTTCCACTACACACGGTCAAAACCTGGCCCCTGGCCCGATCAGACAATCCATGAATACTGCAAATCATTAGTGGCCGGACATATAGGTTGCGGCCATACCGCATTTGATACACTCGAAAAAATATTGCATGAGCGACAAATTAAAGGCAACTCCGGCCTGGTCCGCGGTAACCGACCTGTAGTTTGTTTTACGGAATGCCCTCCCCATGCAATTCATAAGATCAATAAGTGGCGTCCCGGTCTGCTTCGGTGGTCTTTCGAGCCATATGGCATCGCAATACCAAAAAAGACCATATTGGAATCGGGTGGAAGACCCGTAATGTATGGTACGGAAAGGTCATTCAGATTTATGGACGAAGACGAAAAATATCTTTTTCAGCCTGTTGATAAAATTGATTGGACCGCCGAGCGAGAATGGCGGCTGATGGGAAATCTTGCGCTGGTCCAAAGAATATGGAGCAAACTTGTGGTGATCGTTACCGGCTCACAGGAACAGAACATCATCAAGGAGCAATTCGGATTACCCACTGTCTTGTTCAGTGGCGAATAACCTTAAACCGCCGCAGACCTGGGTGTTTCAATCGAAACCTCGGGAGTAACCACATCTCCAACGGGAATTTCCATTATGAAGGTTGTTCCTTCTCCCGGCTCAGACTCCACACGTATAGTTCCTCCATGTTCTTCAATGACCTTCCGGGTCACAACCAAGCCCAGGCCGGTACCTCTATTACCCTTGGTAGAATAAAACTTATTGAAGAGCTGTGATTTTACTTCCTTGGGCATTCCCCGTCCGTCATCGGACACATTGATGATCAGACGCCCTGATTCTATACGAGCTGCTACGGTGACCACGTGTTCACGGCCGTTCTCCTCGTGGCAGGCTTCCAAAGCATTGGAGATAAGATTTGCCACAGCACTGTGGACTCCGGCAGGATCCAACCTGCACAACCCCATGACCGGCTTGAATGAGCGCAGAAGGCTCGTCTTTTGATCCGCAGCCTTTTGGCGGTAAAGGTCACATACCTCGCTCAGCAATATTCCCGGGTCCGTATGTTTATATTCCGGCTCACGCTCCTTTGAAGCATACAGAATGCCTTTCACCAGTTCGGAAATTTTTTCTACGTTGCTCTTGACCATCGTCCAACCGGACCTAATTCTATCGTCTTTACCTCGCTCCAAGCCTGAATCGACAACATAAACTCCGCCCTGCAATCCTGCCACGATGTTCTTGATAGTGTGAGACATTCCCGCAATTGTCTCTCCCAGTATGACGAGTTCGCTTTGCAACCGTTTTAACTCGGTAACATTGGTGCTCATTTCCATAACGGCGGAAATCTTCCCGGAGCTGTCCGTCACCGGAGCAGTATTCACGATGACGCATGTCTCTTGACCGGATCTTCTCCAGATTTCTTCGGAACTGTGTGATTTGCCGTCCTGAAAAGTCTTGACCACGGGACAATCATCGCATGGGGAATCCAGTCCCTTGTAAATTTGATAACATTTCTTGTTCTCACTCGACCCAAAATCCTGATCAAAAGACTCATTTGTCTGAATTATGTTGAAATCCGGATCAACGACCGTCAAATAACAGGGCACGTGTTCAAACAGGTATTTGTATTCACTTTGCTTCTTTTGGAGCTCAAACTGAAGCTCCTTTAGCCGTGTGACGTCAACGGACATTTCTAAAACTTCCGCTACGGAACCGTCCTCTCCAAGAATGGGAGACGTTTTTACAATTACATGTATCTGTTTGCCATTCCTTGTCCAGATTTCTTCGGATTGATGTGATGCTCTGTGAAGAAACGTCTTTTCAACGGGGCAGCTCAAACACTTTGCGGAAAGCCCTTTATATCCTTCGAAACAATGCTTCCCCAGCGTGTGTCCAAACTCTTCTTTAAAGGCATTGTTCGCGTTCACAATCTTATAATCTCGATCAATGACCGTTAAATAGCAGGGAACTTCCTCAAAGAGCGACTTATATAATTTGCGACTTGCATCCAATTCGGTTGTTCGCTGGTTGATTTCTTGCGACATTTCATCAAACGCACGTAATAGCTGAGACATTTCATCAGAACCTTGCATATTGAGTTCGGGAGCATATTCCCCTTTGGCCATTTTTGCCGCTTTGTCCTGCAGCTTCTTTATGCTTGGAATGATGAAAAAAATTACCGCTAAACCACTTACACTCGATACTAGAATAAAGAGAAGAAATCCAAATATGATCGTCTGTTTTGTATTCTCGTAAATTTCACTCTTAATCCTATCCAGGGGAACTTTTATTTCCAGAGCGCCCAAGACCATTTGAGCTTTATCGTGGCATTGCAACGTCGAGCAGCCCGTCTCATTGAGAAGAGGATTCAAGACGTAAAGAGACTTGCCCGTGTCGGAAAACCGGTGTCGCACTGATGTCTCATTCGCAAGATTTGTGAGGAGCGGGTTCGTGTGAGCACTAACGGTCCCATCATCTACGTTTCGACTTGAGTAATGGAGTTTGCCGGCGTGATCATAAATATTAATTTCTTTAAACCCCTCTTTGGCTCCAATCGTGTTGACTATCTGCTTTATGACCTCGCGATCTTT
>CAZTJA010000013.1:0-44147 GCA_964613745.1 uncultured Syntrophaceae bacterium | reverse complement strand
CTTTCCTTAGAATTGTATTGATTAACCGTACACATCTGTGCGATAATAAATCATCAGTTTCCGAGGCATTTTTTGAGGATCAGCATGACGGAATCCAACAAAATTGAGGAATCAGTCGGAACGGAAAGCAGAGTGGTCTTGCTCTGTCAAGAAATGGAAGAAGCCACCAATCTTTTCTTGAGAAAGATAGCGGAACTGGAGAAACTTCTTCCTTTCGTAGAAGAATAACGGCTTGATTCCGGTTCTATTCGGAACAATCCATCTCTAGGTTTATTCATTATGTGCTTGTTGGATTGAGTGCTCTTCAAATCTCTTTCAGTTGTAATGTTATAATGATTCGGATTAGGATTGTAGGCATACTACTTTGAGGTGAATTACATATTGAGACCTGGAAACATTATTCTCAAGACGCAAAGAGAAATTCAGCTTTTGCGGGAAGCCAATCTCATCGTTGCAGAAATTTTGAAAAAGTTGGGTGAAATGGTTCAACCCGGTATGACTACCGGTGAATTGGACCAGATGGCCGATCACATGATTATGAAGGCCAATGCAAAAGCTGCTTTCAAAGGCTATAAGATGAGAAATTCTCGTCCGTATCCGGCTGCGATTTGTTCATCCGTGAACGAAGAAGTTGTCCATGGAATTCCCGGTCCCCGTATTTTAAAGGAAGGCGATGTTGTCGGGGTGGATGTCGGGGTCGTCCATAAAGGCTTCGTGGGTGATGCCGCCTGGACGTATCCAGTTGGAAACATCTCAGCGGAAGCTCACAAGCTGCTGCAGACAACTCGTGAAGCTCTGTACAAAGGAATTGAACAAGCAGTCGAAGGCAACAGGTTGTTCGATATTTCCGGGGCTATACAGAACCACGTAGAATCCAACGGTTTTTCGGTGGTCCGAGATTTTGTCGGTCATGGGATTGGACGCAACATGCACGAGCCACCCCAGATCCCCAATTACCGAGCATCCGGATGGAACCCCAGACTTCAGGCAGGTATGGTCATGGCTTTAGAGCCCATGGTTAATGTGGGCACATGGAAGATTAAGCTGCTGGATGATGATTGGACGGCGGTTACGGCGGATGGAAAACTATCTGCGCATTTTGAGCATTCAATTGCAATAACCGATAACGGCCCTTTTATCCTGTCCCAAATCTAGGAATTCCAGATCACGTTTCTTGTTGACAGCGTGAAATGATTATCGATCAGAACGCGGGTAAGCTTCATCGGATTAAGCGGTATGAAGTCATTCGCCCCATAGGCGAAGGCGGAATGGGAAAGGTTTACCTGGCCCAAGACAAGATTATTCGTCGATCAGTAGCCATCAAAATTTTTCCCCTCGATACTCTTTCCGGAGATGAGAGCGCCAAGCGCAAGATCTTGAGAGACTTTTTTCTCGAAACACAGACCGCCGGGGCCATGCTCCACCCAAACATAGTAGTCATATACGACGTCGGTAAAAAGAGCGACTTACTTTATATGGTCATGGAGTTCGTGTACGGTAAGACCTTACTCGAACATCAACGAACGGCCCCCCTTTCAATACAAAAGTCCGTTGAGATAATTTACGAGTTGGCTCTTGCCCTTGATTATGCCCACTCCAAAGGCGTAGTTCATCGAGACATAAAGCCGGAAAATATCATAATATCCGCTCACGGTGTTCCGAAAATCACGGATTTTGGAATTGCGAGATTCAGGAAGAACCTCAAGGGTCATCGTATGAGTCTGGTCGGTTCGTCGCGTTTTATGGCACCGGAGCAAGTTTTACGCAGAGAACAAGATCATCGGGTCGACATCTACCAATTAGGTGTCGTACTTTTTGAATTATTGACGAGACAATCGCCGTTTAAGGGCGTCACTTCGGAAGACACACTCTCAAAGATTTGCACGGAAACTCCACCGCCGCCCGGGCGGATTAACCCCGAAATATCCGATGAGCTTGACGAAATTGTATGCAAATGCCTTCAAAAATCACCACAGGATCGCTTTAAAACTGCAAAAGAGCTTGCGGAGTCGTTGGGGCAGTGGCTTCGTTCCGGTTTCCACACAGGCATAGAACCGGATCAGCGATTAATACGGGATTTACGTAAATTTGAATTGTTTTCTTTGTTTTCCGATACTGAAATTCAAGATCTGGTGCAGGCAGGGGAGTTCGTCAACTGCCGGGCCGGGGAATATGTGATCCCGGAGAATGAGAGTGATTCGAATTTTTTCGTTCTCCTCGAAGGAAATGTAAAAGTCATCAAAAGAGCCAGGATTTTGTCCAACTTTCTGCCGGGATCATGTTTTGGAGAAATTGGGGCTTTTGCCCGACAAAAACGATCAGCAGGAGTATTGGCCGAAACCGATTGTAAGTTGCTGCGTATCAATGCTCTACTATTCAAAGAATTGGATCCTCTTCTTCAGTTGAAAATGCTCCACATTGTACTGCGAAACATGGCCACCCTCATCATTTCTCTGGACAGTGAGCTTACTCAGCTAAAGGAAGATACCTCGTCCAAGACGTTCATTGTCTGTCCGTTGTGCGGTTTTGATAATGTAACGGAAATTGAAGTGTGTCCGCGATGCGGTCTTCTGCCGGCTACGTATAACAAACCGGTGGATAGCGTATCTACATTGATACTCAATCCCGAAATTTCCGATTCCGATACTACCGAAACGGACCGAATGGTTTGGAATTCAAATAAATAATATTGCGAAAGTCTGCATATGATCGATTCAAAGCGAATCTTCTCTGGAATGCGTGTAACGGTTATGGGTTTGGGACTGTTAGGACGTGGTTTGTTGGACACTATGTTCCTCGTTAAATCCGGCGCAAAGGTCACCGTAACTGATTTGAAGGACGCTGAACAGCTTAAGGAATCTTTGAGACAGTTGGAGGGGCTGCCGATAAGATTTGTTTTGGGTAAGCATGACGAAAGCGACTTCATCAACACCGACATGGTTCTCAGGAATGCCGATGTTCCCAAGTCTTCATCATATCTCAGGATAGCAGCCGACAAAGGGATTCCGATCGAAATGGACGAGAGTCTCTTCTGTAAGCATTTTAAGGGCAAAGTAGTCGGAATAACCGGAACTCGTGGAAAAACAACAACCACGATGCTGTCTCACCTCATTCTTTCCGAATATCTGAATGGTGTCCACCTGGGAGGAAACATTCAGAATATGGCTACCCTACCCTTGCTGGATAAAGCTGAAGATGAGGATATCGTAGTTCTGGAATTATCAAGTTGGCAATTACAGGGCTTTCATGCTGATGGAATGTCCCCCAACGTTGGGGTTTTCACGAATATATATCCTGATCACCTGAATAGATATTCAGGTATGCAGGAGTACATAGACGATAAGAAGGCCATTTTTCTGTATCAGAAACCTGACGACACTGCAATTTTCAATGCACATCAACCTGATCTAGTAGAGATGTCATCAACGGCTCCGGGAAAAAAACTCTTTTTTGAACGGGAAAATGTCCCATCTGATTGGGAAATTGCTATTCCAGGTGTTCACAATCGGGAAAACATAGCCGCTGCAATGCAGGTGGCCCAGCAGTTTTCCGTTCCCCAAAACGTCATGAAATCCGTTGTGGAAAATTTTCGTGGAGTCGAACATCGTCTCCAGAATCTCGGCGAAAAGAACGGGGTTAGATTCATAAACGACAGCACCAGCACTACCCCGGTGGCAGGTTGCGCAGCTCTGAATTCGATACAAGCAAATCGGATTCTTCTCATTGCAGGTGGTTCGGACAAAAAGCTCGATTTGACGCCATTTGCGAAAGCAGTGGCGGAAAGGTCGGCCGCGGTTGCATTGTTGTCGGGAACGGCAACGGAGAATCTCGCTGCACTAATAGGCAAACAGGGTGCCGGAGACAAAATTCTGGGCATTCACGACAATCTTCGGGCCGCAGTGTTCGAGTTGCTCAACAAATCCAGACCGGGTGATGTAATTATGCTGTCGCCGGGATGTGCTTCATTCGGAATGTTCTTAAACGAATATCATAGAGGAAACACATTCATTGATATTGTGAATGAAATCCTAAATTGAACATTCAACATCGAGAATGGTTGTACATAATGATTGGGATGGTGCTTAAAACGTAAATCCCGGAAGATGTTCCGGGACTTACGTCATTTTTTACTTCAAATTAAGTATTCGATACGTATCAGATGGGCTACTGTTTAGCGCATTTGAACAAGAAGTTCTCGCCGCTTAAATTTTGGTTTCGATACTGCATTGGCTGAAATCGATAAGCTTGCCGCATTCTTTACACTTGTGTTCTCTATCGAACTCATCGGAAAAGATCTCCTTTTCCTTTCCGCAACTCGGACATTTACATACAAACGAGGTTAAGCTCTTATTGGCCTCAAAACCCGGACAATGCATAGGTGTGCTCATGACCCGCTCCTTGTTTTGGTTTGATTGTACGAAAATCCAAGAAATAGTATACTGATGATAAAGCACTGATCAGTTTGCAGCAACAAAATAAAGAGTGGAAATTGGAAGGATGTTAATGCGAGAGCGTACACATCATCGAATCAGGTCATTCATCAAATTTGGGCAAAAAAAAGGCCGGGCTCGCGTCAGACCCGGCTGCAGGAGGTAAGAGGGTTCTGTTTTCTGTTACCTGCAATTCACTGAGGAAAAGGAATACCATAACGTAAAGCTTTCTGTCAACCTTTATTAATGCGATACCTAGAAATATGGACTATCTTGCTTGTTTTATTAGCTTATGTCGTAATACCGGAATTCAACTTCTTGTTTTTCTGAGCTGATCTGAATCCGATTAACCATCCAAGCGCTACCACATTCAGAACTAAGCTACCCAGTTCAAGGATTTTGGTTAGACCGGAGTCCATGTAACCTGCTTGGGCAAGTCGCAATACATGAAAAGCAAGTACCGGGGTATCAATCAAAAAGAAGAGTATGCTCGGACCGATGTATTTTTCTTTTAACTGCCACAAACCATAGGCGAGCAAAAATGCGGGAATGAAGGTGATACCGAAATATGCAATCTCGAACCACGTGCCGGAGCTATACGGAGGTGGTTCGATGCCGAACATGTATACGTAGCATATATAGAGGAAGCTTTTTAGATATAGCCATAAGCCGGCAAACCATACAGGCAAGGGGAATGTGGATTCAAACCTGTTTTCCGGAAACAATGCGGCTAATAGAGATCTCCGATCGCTCATAATTTTTTCCTTAACTGTACAAGGGGAATCGTTTACACAATTCACGAACCTGATTTTTCATCGTAGCCAGTAATTTTTCATCATTCGGATTTGCCAAAGCTTTGGTTATCATATTTGCAATGAGCTTCATTTCTTCGATGCCCATGTGCCTGGTAGTGACGGCGGGAGTTCCTATTCTGATTCCGGACGCTTTGGTTGGAGGCAGTGGATCGAAGGGAATGCTGTTTTTGTTAACCGTGATACCAGCTTGCTCGAGTACTTCTTGTGCCTGAGCGCCCGTAACATCTTTTGTCGAAACATCTACAAGAATGAGATGGTTGTCCGTTCCACCTGAAATTACCGTAAAGCCCTTTTCTATAAGTTCCTGAGCGAGAACCTTGGAATTGGCCACTACCCTGGCTTGATAATCCTTAAATTCCTGAGAGGAAGCTTCTTTCAGGGCCACAGCTTTGGCAGCAATAACATGCATGAGAGGCCCACCCTGCATTCCAGGAAAAATGCAGGAATCCAAAGCCTTGGCATACTGTTGCGTGCACATGACCATCCCACCTCTTGGGCCACGAAGCGTCTTGTGGGTAGTAGTCGTCACGAAATCCGCAAACGGTACAGGCGATGGATGCAGGTCCGCTACGACAAGTCCGGCTATATGCGCAATATCCGCCATGAGAATGGCCCCTACTTCCCGGGCTATCTCAGAAAAAATCTCGTAATTGATAATTCTTGGATAGGCGCTTGCGCCGGCTATAATCATCTTAGGTTTATGTGTACGCGCCAAATCGCGCACTTGGTCATAGTCGATTCTGTGGGTATCCTTTCGAACGGAATAAGGCACCACATTATATATTTGACCGGAGAAATTCTTTGGATGTCCCATGGATAGATGACCGCCATGGGCGAGATCCATTCCGAGATAAGTGTCACCGGGTTGAAGGCTCGTGAAGAAAACGGACATGTTCGCCTGTGTACCCGAATGCGGCTGTACGTTGGCGTGTTCACATTTGAAGAGTTTCTCGGCACGTTTCCTGGCGAGGTCTTCAATTATATCCACGTTGACGCATCCACCGTAGTAGCGTCTTCCTGGGTAGCCTTCGGCATACTTATTCGTCAGAATGCTGCCTTGCGCTTGCATGACGGCGGGTGATGTGAAGTTCTCCGATGCAATCAGTTCCAACCGGAATTCCTGACGATTCTGTTCTTCGGAAATGATCTTAAAAATATCCGGATCGGTTTTCTCAAGGGGGCTCATTGTTTTCCTTACGAGATGACCATGAGATCACGGTCACAAGACGATTGGGGGGTCTATTCTACTAGATGGGCTGATCCATCTTGTCGATTCTTCTCTTATGTCGGCCGCCTTCGAAGGGCTCTTCAAGCCAAACTTTCATAATCCAGAACGCGGCTTCGGAACCGGTAACTCTCGATCCAACACACAGCACATTGGAATCGTTGTGCGCTCGTGACATACGAGCCTGAAATTCATTGCAGCAAACTGCGGCCCGCACGCCCGGAAATCGATTCGCCGCCATAGACATGCCGATGCCCGTTCCACAGATCAAAATTCCTCGCGTAACCTCACCGCGAACAACGGCCTCACAGACCTTGCGAGCGAAATCGGAGTAATCGCAGGAAGATTCGTCAAAACACCCCACATCACGGTAGTTGACGCGCAGTTCGTCCATCTTGGATATGAGATACTTTTTCAGGCTCAAGCCGGCATGATCGCTTGCAATGTAGACCTCAGGCATTGCTTTCCACTTTCTTGAAAACCAGGCTGGCATTCTGACCACCGAAGGCAAAGCTGTTGGACAACGCGAACCTAACGTCTCTCTCCACCGGTTTATTGGGAGTATAATTAAGATCGCATTCAGGGTCCGGCGTATCCAAATTGATGGTAGGCGGAATAATACCTTTGGCCAGCGTCAAAATTGTAAAAATGCTTTCCACAGCACCTGCGGCTCCTATTAGGTGACCCGTCATGCTCTTTGTGGAACTTACATTGAGTTTGTAAGCGTGGGATCCGAACAGCTGTTTTACGGCTATGGTTTCCATTTTGTCGTTCAGATCGGTAGAGGTCCCGTGAGCATTGATGTAATCAATGGCAGTCGGCTCAATGCCTGCGTCGGAGAGGGCAAACTTCATGGCATTGAATGCTCCCTGACCGTCAGGGTCGGGCATAACGAAATGATACGCGTCGTCAGTAGCTCCATATCCTGTAAGTTCACCCAGGATAACAGCACCCCGATTCGATGCATGTTCAAAGGACTCAAGAACGAGAATGCCCGCACCTTCAGAAATTACGAATCCGTCACGATTCAATTCGAAGGGTCGAGAAGCGCGGGTAGGTTCATCATTCCGAGTGGACAGAGCCCTTAATGCATTGAATGAAGCAACGGAAATGGGGGTGATTACCGCCTCTGCACCTCCGGTCAAAACCATATCGGCCCTGTTGTCGCGGATTAAACGAAAAGCTTCTCCGATTGCAGATGTTCCTGACGTACAGGCATTTACCACTCCGAAATTAGGCCCCTTGAATCCGTAGCGTATGGAGAGCATTCCCGAAGCCAAATTGATGACCGCTTTGGGAATGAGCAGAGGGTGACACCCTTTAGGACCCTTTTCAAGGTACCCTGCTACGCCTGCTTCAATGGTAGCGAGTCCTCCCATTCCGGATCCTATGATGACTCCGCATCTATAGGGATCTTTCTCGGCATCCGTGAAACCTGCCTGTTCGATGGCCTCGCCCGCAGCTATCAACGCAAATTGCTGGTATCGGTCCATACGCCTTAGTTCCTTGACCGGAACATAGCCGCTCGGATCGATGGGCTCTTTAACTTCACCGGCAATTCGGGTCTGAAATTTTTCACAGTTGAAGAGGGTAATAGGTCCAATCCCCGATTTTCCGGCGATTAGGGCTTCCCAATTCACTTGCACACCGGAACCTAGACACGTCACCATGCCCATTCCGGTGATAACCACTCTTGGAGCCACCGCGTCTCCTCCAGATGAACGTTCCGGGTAGTTAGGATGCTTTTGCGGCGCGGATGAAATCTACAACATCCTGCACCGTCTGGATCTTTTCCATTTGCTCGTCGGCTATCTGCATTTGGAATTCGTCTTCCAAAAGCGAAATCATATCGTAAATATCCAGGGACTCCGCTCCGAGATCTTCAACAATCTTGGAACTGAGTTCGATGTGCTCTTTGTTCACATCAACGAGGACTTCGGCGATTAGATCTATTACTTTACTTTCAATCTCGTCAAAACCGCCCGGATTGGTTGCAGCTGATTTTGTTTCGTCCATGTCATCCTCTCGAATTGAATTCCTGATTAATTTTTGACGTCGTCATCACATGTAGAGTCCGCCGTTGACGCGTAGTACTTGGCCGGTTATGTAGTTCGAATACTCGGAACTGAGAAACAGGACGGCTCCGGCCACGTCTTCCGGTTTTCCTTCACGTCTCAGCGGAACATGCGAACGAATTTGTTCTATCTGATCTTGAGTTAGCTTTGAAGTTAAACCGCCTGATATTATTCCCGGCGCAACGGCATTTACAAGAATATTTCGGGGCGCAAGTTCACGGGCAAGTGCTTTTGTAAATCCGATCATCCCTGCTTTTGAGGCAGAATAATTGGCTTGACCCGCATTTCCCGACTCGCCTGCAGTAGAAGCTATGTTGATAATTCGGCCTTTTCTTTTTCGGATCATATTCTTGGAAACTGCGCGGCACGTGTAAAATACACCGTTAAGATTCGTTTGTATCACGGAAGACCAGTCGTCATCAGACATGCGCCCGAGCAGGCCGTCTTTGCTGATCCCGGCATTGTTTACGAGAATATCGATGAAACCGTATTCTGCGGTCAGACTAGTAATATTCTCGTCCACCGCGCGTGGATCGGCAACATCAAATTGCACCATTTTACCCGACCCACCGCTCTCATTTACGATTTCTAAGGTTTCCCGTGCTCCACTTTCATCTGTCCGATAATTAATCAGTACATGCACCCCGGAACCTGCCAAGGCGGTGCTTACTGCACGGCCGAGTCCACGAGAGCCGCCGGTTACCAAGGCAACCTTACCGCAAATGGGCATGGGGGCAGATTGATTATCAGGCATCAAAATGTCTCTACGAATTTGGCTAGGCTTGCTGAATCGGATATATTCAAGGCTTCTATCTTGCGATCGATTCTTTTCAATAATCCGGTCAATACTTTCCCCGGACCGACTTCCATAAAAACATCGGCGCCGACAGACCGAATTTTGTGGACACCGGATTCCCACCGAACCGGATGCGTAACCTGATTGATCAGAAGATTCGTTATACCTTCACGATCAGCCGGGTAGAATTCCGCAGTGTAATTAGAAACCACAGGAAACTTGGGAGAGTTCAAGGCAATTCCCGCGAGTTTATCTCCGATCCTTTCAGCAGCCGGCGTCATGAGCTTTGTGTGAAAAGCCGATGATACCTGAAGTTTCACCGTTTTTGCTCGTTTTTCTTTAGCTATGCGTTCAGCGGCCCGGTCCAAAGCTGAAATTGTACCTGATAGCACCACTTGGTCGGGAGAATTGAAATTTGCAGCTTCGAGGACGTCATCTTCGCGGCACGTCTCGACAATTGTCAGCAATTGCTCAAGAGATACCCCGAGTACGGCCAACATCCCATTGGATCCCTGTGCACCGGCGGAATCCATGGACTCAGCTCGAATGTGAATAAGCTCAAGGGCATCATCAAAAATCATGACTCCGGCGCAGCATAAGGCGGTATATTCGCCAAGGGAATGGCCTGCAGCCGCCAACGGATTCAATGGGATTCGACTCTCCAGGATTTTCATGAGAGCCATTGAATGGGTAAAGACAGCCGGCTGAGTGTAAATAGTTCGACTGAGGCTATCGCCGTCTAAAATGATTTTCGATAACGGGTAACCGAGTATTTCGTCCGCTTGTTCGAATAAAATTCGAGCCTCGGAATAGTCCCGAATTAAGTCGGTGGCCATTCCGGGATATTGGGAACCTTGACCGGGAAAGATAAGAGCCGTTCGCGGTAAATCCATATAAGTAGGATACCTGGGGGCTATTCTGCGACGGCGATAACGGTCCGATTCTTGTAGAAGCCGCAGCCCGGGCAAATCCTGTGGGGCATCATGGGCTGTGAGCATTCCGGACAGTTTACGAGATTGACCGGAGTCAGTTTTTTATGGGTGCGTCGCTTATCGCGGCGGGTTCTTGAAACGCGTTTTTTCGGTACTGGCATTCGTAAAATCCTCGTTAGGATGTCTGTTAGGGAGTTAAGCACAAAGGATGGATGCAGCTCTCCGCAAACAAAAGTGTTATTTTATCCAAATGGCTGTTAAATTCAACGAAAATCAACGCTAGTCTCACAATAAATTGTATTGCCCTATTCGTTTTTTTCCATTTTTTCTCTAAGTCGGGCCAATGCATCCCATCTGGGATCCTGCTTTTCCTCCGTTTCACACGTGCAGCTCGAAGACCCTTTCACGGCTCCGCACTTGGGGCATAAACCCGGGCAATCTTCGGAACACAAAGGTTTCATGGGTAGTTCGAGAAGCATTTCCAAGAGAAATATTCGTCCCGGATCAAAAGAATCATCCTCAATGAAATATGCATCTTCCGCATACTTATCGACTTCTCCGTTACCGGGTTTTTCGCCTGATGATTCTGTCATGAGGAGGCTTAGATTCAGTTCTTTATCTATCGTGAAAACTTTAAGGCACCGTGCGCAATGAGCATTCAATTTTCCGTTTATATTGCCGACCAAGAGAATCCCATCTTTCTGCCTGGAAAGATGAATGTAACCGGTGACATTAGGGTCGAACTCAAAATCATGAGGAACTTTGATTTCGGTCAAAGCGGAAGCCAGCACCGCTTCAGTGCCGTTAAAATCTATTGAAAGACCTTCATTGGGAATATTTTCTATATTTATGTTCATGTAAAGATATCCAAGAAAACGTGTAATCTCAAATCATATAGTGATATGCACGGATCGTCAACGACCCTTACTTTCCACAAACAGCAGTTTGAATAAAGCTCTACACGAGGGAACTCACTAAACCTATTGACAAAACAGGTAAATTTCCTCTACAATTGAGGTTACTATTCTTGGAGAAATGCCCATGAGAAAATTTTTCATTTCCGCGGTTTCCCTGTTCATGTGTCTTTTGTTGGTATCCGTGTGTGCTGCTCAAAGTATTTATCCCTACGCACCGTGGAATGCAGTCGCGGCTACTCCCCTTGAACCCTACAATTTGTGGCAAATTCCCGAATGTTCAAGGACATCTTACCCCCCTTGCCCATCACCGATCCCCTATTCTGCACAGGTTCCTGATATTCCTCCGGTCTGGGCACCGTTTCCAGGTCCGTTCGGCATGCCGGTACCAGTCCCATAGGACACGGAACGCCACTTTAAAGCGAATCCGCGGTCTTTATGGAATCAATGGATTCAATACCTTTTAGTATGACCGGGAATATCTCTGTTTCACAGTTCCGTCCCACCAATAAATCGAGGTGTCCATAGTCTTTATTGGCACCATTCTCTGTTCCCGCAAGGAAGCAGGTCACGTTTTCGTTTTCCTGTTTACAGGGCCCCATCACTGCAGCTCTGGATGCCATTCGATCTTTAGAGGCAGCAATTATCAATATTGGTACACTATTTTTTAGTGGCTGATTCGTATAGGAATTCCCTTCGGGAGAATTAAAGCCGCCTTGTTTAATGAATCGAGCAAAATCAAACCACAATTTATTTGATGGAAGCAACTCGGATGCGAGAGTGAAAACTCGTTTAGCCACTGTGACATCCACATTTTCCATATTGAGAGCAATTTGAAACGAGTCGGGAATAAAGTTTATGAAGGGAACCATCGAGCGAGCGACTATCATTAACGGAAAAAACGGTAGACGCTTAAACGTGTTTTCGAATTTCAATAAACTCTTGTACGAATCCAATTGCATATGAGAAAAATCAACAGGGGACCCAATGAGGGTGGCCGATTTTATTCTTGCATCTTCTGTCTGCTCCAGATGCGCCAATATGAGCATCCCGCCCATGCTGTGGCCTATCCAGTGAACGGTCCGTGAACCGGTTCTTTCGATCACCCCCGAGATCAAAGCGGGGAGATCATATGTGAGGTGATCATCAAAAGACCATTCATACGGCACATCCGATGCAACCATCTTCGGGGAGTCGCTCATTCCTGATCCACGGAGTTCCGCAACCCAGACGTCCCTACCCTTTTGCTTGAGGTATTCCGCAAGTGAAGGCGCTCCATATAATTCGAAGGCGAATCTATTGGAACTTAGCCCATGGCACAAAAGCACCGGATCACCGACCTTGTCTTTAGGTTTATAATGATGCAAAGCGAGTTTCCAACCGTCACTCGTCATTACATAGTGAGTCTCATCCTGATGGGTAGGCGCGGCATAGTAGTAGGTCCAGAATAATGCTGAGGCGATCACTAGTCCGATAAGAATTAATGCGCTGAACAAAATAGTCAAAAGTAAGGAGAACATATAACCTCACAATTTATCGTAAAGTAGACATGACAAATTTTATAATCCACGCTACTGCAATTGCGCACAAGAATACGACCGAGCCGAGTTCCAAAATTCTGTCGAACACTTTGGATTTTATACGAGGATTCCAAAGAATGGCCGCTCTATAAGGTATCTGAAACAAGCAAAGGGCATATATGAGAGGACCCATGGGATTGAAACTGACGGCATCTAGAAAATGCCCATGAGACAGCGCAGCGAAGCTTCTTGTAAGCCCGCATCCCGGGCAATCGATCCCGAGAACGCCTTTGCTCAAACAAACGGATGCTATGGGAAAAGTAACTCCCAAAAAAGGAATGTCTAGTTGAAGATGTTCATGCGGTCCTACGGTGAGTACAAGTGATGCCGAAATCACCAAAATGGACAATAACAAAATTGCACCATGGCCGAATCTGTCGTCAATTGCAGGCATACCAATTCACCACTCACCAACTATGCTATTCTACTATAATTCTTGACATAATAGCACTCTTTTGCTATTCGACGCGAGGTTTGGATCTTTGTATGCCGGGTATACTTCGGCAATCCAATTGATGCTTCCCTGGACTCCGGTCCTCAACTGAATTAAGTTATAGCTCAGTAAATCTCTAGGAGGCGGGCATGGTTGGTGCACGCGGGCTGACAATTCTTGTTGCGGCATTTGCAATGGCATTACTGATTTCGTGCATTGCGCCTGCTTATGCGGACGACTGCAAAAGGGTATCAAATATTTTGGTCTTGTTTGATGCCTCCGGATACATGAAAGAAAAAGATCGTTACCAGCAACTTTTGCAACAAATGGGTTTATTCGGACAGGCTATTCCTCTAACTGCCGACGGCTTCTTCAATGTGGGGCTTCGTCACTGGGGACTCAAGGTCGGTTTAGGGTGTGAAAATACGGAGAGTATTTTGGCGGTGGGACCTTGGGATCCGGAACGATTCATGAATGCTTTTCCAAAGACTGTTTCTTACGGGGTAAGCTCATTGTCGGCAGGTTTGCGAGCGGCAGCCGATGAAGTAGCAGCTCTGGGCGGCAAGAGTATTATTCTGGTCATCGGAGGCGGCGGAGAGTCCTGCAAAACCGATCCGATTCAGATAGCCGAAAGAATAGCGCAGAACAACCCTGATGTAGAGATTCATACCTTTCAGATAGGCGGTTCCCAAGACGGGCGTTTCTACATGAAGGGCATTGCGGACAAGGCAAGAGGCACTTTTGTCTCCGCGGAAGAACTGAATTCACCGGCGGCATGGCACGCCTGGATGAGAAGATACCTTGTTGTTCCGTGTGCCGGAACCGTTTCGGGTTCCCCCGGATCCCAACTCATTGGTGCAATCACATTCGATCCCAACTCTTTTTCAGTTCGGTCCAAAGACCCATCGGCGGATGCCGCAAATTTGGCGGCTATGCAAATGTTTGCAGGAGCACTCAAAGCGGATCCAGGTGCCAGGGGTATTCTCCACGGGTACTCTGATGACAAAGTGAAGCCTGACATAAATGTAAAAAATTCAAAGAAACGAGCGGATGCCGTAGCACAATTCCTCATGAAGACCTACGGAATTCCCGTTGCTCAGCTTGCCATAACACCGCACGGTGCGGCCGCATCCAGCATGGCTGCCCCGGCCATGGGTCAGGACAGGTTTGGTCGACGAGTTGAATTTGAACTCCGTAGATAGATTCCTTTCATCGCTGAATAAATGTATCGGAGAGTGTGGAAAGGTCATTGCTCATTCGGCAACGGCACGCATTCATTTCAGTATCTTTGTAATCGTGTTTGCGTGCTTTTATGGAAATACCACATATTCTGCGGAAGAAAATCCCGTTACGAAAGCGGCTGCCTCATACAATTTGGGATCAACGTTAGCTTCGAAATCGTTTTTCATTGAGGCATTGGATTTGTTGGAAGAATCACGGGATTTATATCGTGAGGTCGGGTTGGAAGAGTCTTCATTCTATGCCGATGTACTCTTTTCCATAGCCCAGACCAAAATTAGAGCCAGATTGGAACAGGACTTTCCGGCTTTCTACGTTAAGTCGGCGTTAATTGAAATCCAGAACGCGAATCGCCTAAGGGAAAGACTCAAGGACGTAGCCCCTCAACAACTTTCCGCCGGTTACTATTTGGAAGGCTATATCCAGAAGAGATTTTTCATGAGACGAAATGCTGCCATTGCGTGTTTTAACAAAGCCATAGGAGTAGATCCAGGCGCCTTTGCAGCAAAGCGGGAACTCAGTGAATTAATTGTGGGTGATGAATCGAAGTAAAGTATGATATTCTGTTTATTTGCGTGCGCTGAAACAAGGAAGTGGTTGGAAACCGGACAATGAAAAAGGCTCGGGAAAGAGAAGAAGAATCGGTAAATTTTGATCACCAAATGGAAAAACTCAAGAACCTTGTGGAACAAATGGAACAAGGGGGATTGAGTCTTGACGAGAGTTTGAAGCTTTTTGAAGAAGGCATTTCATTGTCGAGACATCTTTTCGGTCTCTTAAATCAGGCGGAAGGAAAAGTTGAAGAGTTGCTTTCCACATTGGAAAAAGTCCCGTTTGCCGTAACCGAAGAACACAATTGAAACAATTCGACCTCCCTCTATATCTAATTGAACGCCGCAAACTTGTGGATGAGGCTCTAACTTCTCTGTTGCCCAGTGAAGAGACGGAACCGGTAGTGCTTCATAAGGCCATGCGGTACAGTGTGTTTGCCGGGGGCAAAAGGATAAGGCCGATCCTGGCTATCGCTGCTGCCGAGTTGACCGGAAACATGAATTGCGATCTGCTGATGCCGTTGGCTGCCGCTATTGAAGCTATTCACACGTATTCCTTAATTCATGATGATTTACCGGCTATGGATGACGATGATTTGAGGAGAGGGAGGCCGACGGCCCACAAGGAGTTCGGTGAAGGGATAGCGATACTAAGCGGGGATGCGCTTTTGACCTGGGCTTTTGAAGTATTGACGGGACCAAGTGTGACGCGAATGTGTGTGCCTCAAAGATTGGTTCGCGTCATAAGAACACTTTCCCGGGCGGCAGGCTCCAGGAAGCTGATAGCAGGACAGATACTGGACATTACATTGGAAGGCAAGACCGTTGACGAGCAAACGGCCCAGAGGATTGTCGACTGGAAAACCGGAGCACTTATCAGTGCTTCTGTTGTTTCCGGAGCCCAGATCGTCGGGGCGTCCCAGGAAATTATTGAAGCTTTGAGCGTATATGGAACCAACATGGGTGCCGTTTTTCAGATTCGCGACGACATACTCGACCTGGAAGGCAGTCCGGAGCAGTTGGGAAAAGCGGTGAACAAAGACCGAGGCAGGGGAAAAGCAACGCTTCCCAGTGTAATAGGCAAAGAGCAGTGCTTGGAGAAGGTCAAGAGTTATTCCAACGAAGCGGTTTCGGCTTTGGAACCTTGGGGTGAAAAGGCTGCGCCGTTAATCGCATTGGCCGGATATATTTCTGAGAGAATAAATTAGCTCCAAGCTATGTCGTCGTCCTGGTTCTTTTAGGAATATCATGACGGAGTAATTACGAGTCGCTAATGAAAACCAGCAGTATAATTAAGAACAGTATCTTAGGTAAAATTGATTCGCCTGAAGACGTTAAAAACCTCGATATCGACGAGCTTAAGCTCTTGTCCGGAGAATTACGGGAATTCATTCTTGAGACCGTGTCCAGAACGGGCGGCCATTTAGCATCAAGTTTGGGAGTAATAGAACTGACACTTGCGATGTTGAAGGTCTTTTCGCCTCCGAAGGATAGAATTGTTTTCGATGTCGGGCATCAGGCATATGCATACAAAATACTTACCGGACGAAGAGACCGGTTTCATACCCTGCGCACAAAGGGTGGACTGGCGGGATTTCCGAAGAGAGTTGAAAGCAACTATGATTTCTTTGACGTCGGACATGCAGGCAATGCGATCAGCGTTGCGGCGGGTCTTGCTCAGGCCCGCTGTTTTAGCGGGAGCGATCACAAGGTTATTGCCGTCGTGGGTGATGGTTCATTAACGTGCGGTGTATCTTTCGAGGGACTGAATCAGGCCGGTGCCCTCAATAAAGACTTGATCATAATTTTGAACGATAACGAAATGTCGATATCTCCGAATGTTGGCGCTATGGCCGCTTACTTGAATCGGGTTATGACAGGCCAAACGGTTATGCGATTCCGGTCAGAGCTCAAGAATATTCTGAAGTCGATGGGCAAATCGATTTATGGAATGGCCAAACAGTTCGAGGATGCGCTGAAAGGACTCATAACCCCCGGCAGGCTTTTCGAAGATTTGGGGTTCAACTATGTGGGGCCCATTGACGGTCATAGGCTTAAACACCTCATCGACACGTTCAATAATGTAAAAAGATTCCATGAACCTGTTTTGATACATACCATAACCTGCAAAGGCAAAGGATATTGCCAGGCGGAAGAGAACCCCAGTAAGTTTCATGGGATCGGTCCTTTTTGTATTGATTCAGGGAACGTAGTTGAATGTGCCGGTCCCCCCTCTTACACATCCGTTTTCGGAGAAACTCTGATTAAGCTGGCCGAGAAGAATTCTAAAATAGTTGCCGTCACGGCCGCTATGGAATACGGCACGGGCCTTCACGATTTCGCAGGCAAATTTCCTAAACGCTTCTTCGATGTAGGAATTGCAGAACAGCACGGTGTGGTTTTTGCCGCAGGACTGGCCAAAGAGGGCTATCGTCCGGTCGTAGCCATTTATTCTACTTTCATTCAGCGCGGCTATGACCACATGATTCACGATGTGTGCATGCAGGGATTCCCCGTACTCTTCGCAATGGACCGGGCGGGACTCGTGGGGGAAGACGGCCCGACGCATCATGGAGTATTTGATATTGCGTTTTGCAGGACAATTCCCAATTTAGTGATGATGGCTCCTTCGGACGAAGCGGAACTTGGGGACATGCTTGCAACCGCATTTTCAATCGATGTGCCTTGTTCGATACGATATCCCAGGGCGGCCGGCACCGGTATGAATCTAAATCGTGATCCTTTGCCGATTCCCGTAGGTAAGGGGCGAATGCTCAGGGAAGGGAAAGATCTTCTTATCATTGCTCTCGGTTCCATGCTGGAACCTTCAATGAAAGCGGCTCATGAACTTGCCGATCTTGGGTGGTCCGTCGGAGTGATGGATCCTCGATTCGTGAAACCTCTCGACAAAGATTTGATTATTGACCAAGTGAATCGAACCAAGAATGTTCTGACCGTAGAAGAAGGAGTTTTGGCGGGAGGCTTCGGAAGCGCTGTATTGGAATTATTGGCCGATGAGATGATTCAAGATGTCCGGGTCGCTAGACTGGGTATACCCGATGCCTTTATCGAGCACGGGACCCGACATGAACTTCTCGTGGAAGTGGGACTTACCCCGGAAGCCATTCGTGACCGAGCTTTGCAAATTTTAAGTCCTAAAGGCGAAACCAAAGTGACTCGATTTTCGGTGCTCAGAAACTAATCAGTTCGAAATCTCGGAAAACTAAGTTCCTTATGTACTAGGAATGCTTTGTGGACGCTCAACTTAACGGTACATTTGTATCAACGGCTGATCACCATATTGAACCGTCAAAAATGGTGCTCCTGTTTAACGCGGCTAAAGCCTTAGCTTCAGCAACGGATGTCGATCATTTATTGGCGGCGATTGTGGCCGAAGTGAGGACGGTCTTATACTGTGAGGGCGCAGGTGTGCTCTTGCATGATGAAGACCGCGACGATTTTTATTGGCGCACCGTACAGGATCAGGAAGAGTTTCTTTCGAGCGCTAAATCTGAAATACGAATTCCAAAATCCGAAGGTGTTTGCGGATGGGTCTTTGGTACCGGTTTGCCGGCTCTGGTGAATGATGCAGCGAATGATCCCCGACTTTACAGACAGGTCGAAGATAAAAGCGGTTTTATAACCCGCAACATGGTCTGTGTGCCCCTCAATGCCAGAGAAAAGAGGTTGGGTGTAGTTTATGCGTTAAACAAAATCGGCGGCTCATTTACGGACCAGGACGTCGAAGTGATGACTGCTCTAGGGGGCTATACGGCATTAGCTCTGGAGAATGCATCATATTACGAGAAACTCATCAAGTCTCACAAGGAGCTTGAGCGCTTAGATCGTGTGAAAAGTAAGATCCTCAATCATTTGTCTCACGAGCTAAAAACCCCTTTGGCTATAATTGAAGCGTCGCTGAGAGTTGTGGAGAGGAGGCTTCAATCGGAGTCAGTGGACGTCGGTAATCTACCTCTGGAACGTATTCATCGTAATGTCTCAAGATTAAAGACGATAGAGAGGCAGGTGGGACATATTGTCGATTCCGAAGAAAACGTTCACGAGGAAACGACTCTCGGGTTTATAGATTTTCTCATAGATCATTCGGAGTTGCTGGGAGATGATTCTCCTGGACTGATTGACGTTCTCGGAAAGTTGAAAAATCGAATTATAGACACGTTCCCTTCAAATATATCCGAATCTGAGGTCAGTCAGGTCACTGGAATATTTCGGGCGGCACAATTTCTGGTAACGAGGATGAAACAGGACAGGATTTTGGATCTGGAGTTCGACACTCCCGAACCGGCTACGTTTAAGATTCAGCCTCACATTTTAACATCAGCCCTTGACGGCCTCATTCGAAATGCCGTGGAAAACACACCGGACCACGGCAGAATTACCGTTCAGGGGCGTTATGAAGCATCTAATTACCTGATACGAGTAATAGACCATGGGATCGGTATCCCCGAAACGGAGCAGGCCAACATTTTTGAAGGTTTCTATCCTGTTCAGGAGACGGATATGTATTCTTCAGGCCAACGGTATGCCTTCAATGCGGGTGGTACGGGAACGGATCTTTTAAAAATTAAGATATTCGCTTCAAGGTTCGGCTTTGACGTGAGCTTCATCAGCCGGAGGTGTTCTCACATTCCAACTCCCAGGGATCAGTGTCCCGGGAGCATTGCAGAGTGCACTCACTGCGAGTCGGTGGAAAATTGCGTCAATAATGGCGGAACCGAGTTTGTAATCACCATACCGTCCGCGCTGATCATCGGCAACCCCGATCAAGATTAATTAATCGAATGGTACAGCTTCATCAATCAGCATAATCGGGATGTCGTCTCTTATGAGGTACTTTAATTTACAGGCGTGACATTTCAGTCCATCCTGGTTTTCCGTCAATTCGAGATCTCCCTTGCACTTTGGGCAAACAAGTATATCCAAAAGTTTTTGATTGACTGCCATTTCAGCTCCTAAACATCCATTAATATTGAACAACGCTTCTATAAGTTTTCTTACAAATGCTTAGCCCCGACGATGGGTCACAAAAGGTTAGGGTATCAAATCGGAGAAGATCTAATCAAGTAGTTTGGCCGATATAGCACGTAGTTTCCATTCACCCATATTTCGAGAACAGTTCGTATCAATGATATACTTCAGGTGCCCATTCGGGGAAAATGATCATCTGACCGGGCATCTGTGCGTCTTCGCCCTTAATTACCCTGCCGAATTCGATGAGACCACGGTCTTGGTCCCTCTCAAATTCCTGAACCACCGTGTGAACGGCATTGCCTCTCATCACGGTAGCAAGAACAAGACATTCGGACTTCGCACCTGTCCTGAAGTTCACAACCTTTGCCGAACTGATAGTTGTTAGTGCAAACGCGTGCAGTTGAATGACCTGATCTTTCACGTATTGAACTAGAGCGTGTTTCTGATCTTCGGTCTCATACGGTAGAACTATCGGCAGATATCCGTCCGGAATATGAAGTATGGCAGTCGGCATATGGGTTGAGTTTTGTTGCAACGTGAACCGCGCTATATCCAAAAGGTCCAGCACGGTTCCTTCTATGCAATCTTTCAAGTCTTCACAAAACAGAGAACTGTTCATTTCACCCGCCTGAAACTTTTCCCGATGTTTGGTAAAAAAAACCGGCAGCGTCTCCCGGAATATAGTATAGAGCTAATTTTCAAATGGAGCGGTGTATTCACCTTATACTTTCTTAATCATTATCAGGAAAAACACAATCGACAGGAATCACAATGCGCGTAATTGGTGTAGATCCCGGTAGCTTGATAACTGGATACGGAATCGTTACAAAAAATTGTTCGCAGCCGGAATTCGTTGCGGGAGGAATAATAAGAGCCTCCGGTAATCTGAGCCAACCTAAGCGAATTCACTTCATACACAGGCATCTTGAAGGAATAATCCAGCAATATTCTCCGAATGTAATGGTGGTCGAATCCTTGTTTCACGCAGAAAATTCACAAAGTCTGATGAAATTGAGCCAGGTTCGAGGTGCCATTCTGCTTCTCGGGGAAATGTATTCACTGGATATTTACGAATACAGTCCTCGTGAGATCAAAAAGGGTGTTACCGGGTACGGGAATGCGGATAAGAAACAGATGGTGTTTATGATGGGGAAGCTTCTAAATATTCCTGATCTCAAAAGCCCTGACCAGGCGGACGCATTAGCGGCAGCTCTCTATCATTGCAACATGTGCTCTCATTTGGTGGCGGCAGTATGATTGCATCATTGCGGGGTAAAGTTTCGGCAAAAGGGACAAACAGAGTAATAATTGATGTCGGTGGTGTTGGATATGATGTGTTTGTCTCGTTCACCAGTCTTGAGTCCCTTGAACAGGACGCTGACACTTTTCTCTACATCTACACCTCTGTGAGGGAAAACTCCCTTGAATTATTCGGATTCGTGACGTTGGAAGAAAAAACGTTATTTGAGTTGCTTCTGGGTGTAGCCGGAGTCGGACCAAAAACATCGCTCCAAATATTATCGGGCATTTCTCCCCAAGGATTTCGAGAAGCAGTACTTGGGGAAGATGAAAAGCGTTTGACGTCCATTCCCGGGATAGGGAAGAAATCGGCCCAAAGAATTATCCTTGAATTGAAAGAAAAAATAAAAAAACGATCTGGGACAAAAATGCCCTCGGGGTTCGCTTTAACCTCGGGTTCCATTGAACAAGACCTTGTCTCTTCGCTTGTTAACTTGGGTTTCAAAGAAAAAACCGCAGAAGAAGTGGTACGTGGAATTATGAAAACAGCGCCCAAGGAGATCACTTTTTCAGAGGGCATCAAGAAGGCACTGAAAGAACTCATGCCCAATTAGAATAGTCGCATCTTCATTGTCTCGCCTGTTCATGATTTTGCACTGATATGGCCAAAATCGTATAATCAAAATTGAGCACCTTCGAACGGAGAAGTTCATGAAATTTGTTGTAATCGGCGGAGATGGAGCGGGGATGAGTGCTGCCTCTAAGGCAAGACGCAACTATTCTTCGATCGACATTACAGTTCTGGAAAAAACACCGGATGTGTCTTATTCAGCATGCGGGATGCCCTATAATTTGCCTGATCCCGAGCGCTTAATGGATGATCTCATCGTAAGATCACCTGACGTATTCAGAAACAAGATGAATATCGATCTCCGGCTCGGTCATGAAGTCGAAACAATCGTTCGAGCTGAAAAGAGAATCATCGGGCGAAGCACTTCCGGAAATTTTGAAGTTCATTATGACAAACTTCTCATAGCCACCGGTGCGCGTGCGCGTAAAATGACAGTCCCCGGTTCGGACTTGGATCGGGTGGTCATGCTTCGATCGCTTCAGGATGGAAGAGAAATCAAGCGTAGAATATTCAAGGATGATGTGAAGAGCGTATTGATAATAGGAGCCGGCTACATTGGATTGGAAATGGCTGAAGCCTTTGTTGAATTGGGAATCAGGGTGGAGGTGGGAGATATAAGAACTGAGCTGCTCCCCTGGATGCCTCTAGCCATGTCAAAAATAGTGGAAGAAGAACTTAAGTCTCACGGCGTAATCGTCTCAATGGGCATGGAAGTATGTGGTTTCGAAGACTTTGACGGCAAGGTGAAGGTTATTCGACGCCAGGATGAAATTGTAGTGGATCTGGTTCTCGTCGCCGTAGGAGTTGACCCGGTCAGTGAACTAGCCAAGCAGTCCGGACTTGATTTGAGCATATTTAGATCGATCGCAGTGAACAAATACCTACATACATCAGACCCCGACATCTTCTCTGCCGGAGATTGCGCAGATGCATTTCATGCGATCACAGGTCAGAGGGTTTGGATTCCCTTAGCATTGCGGGCTAATCGCTCCGGTTGGATAGTAGCCGACAATCTTTTTGAGGATAAAGAAGCAATCCCCGACATCATCGGGACTTCCGTGTTCAAAGTCTTGGATCTTGAAGTTGCGCGAACGGGCCTTAGTCTAGGCGAGGCTGAGAAATCCGGATTTGAGCCGATCGAGACGTACATCAAGAGTCGCTCGCGGGCGCATGCTCATCCCGGTAATCAAGATATTTACGTTCACTTGGTCGCCGATAAGAACACGGGAAAGTTGCTCGGGGCAAATCTGGTGGGAAAAGAAGGGGCCGCTCATAGAATCAATTCTCTTGCAGTTGCTCTCCATTCCGGCATGACCGTTAGGGAATTTTACAACTGCGACCTTGCCTATGCTCCACCCTTCTCCCCTGTTTGGGATCCTATGCTTATGGCTGCAAAACAACTGCTTAAACTGCTTTGAAGATGCGGTTACATGGCATGACATGGCATGATTGATAGAATCGTTCATTCTGCTCGGTACGGACCTATACCTTTGGATTTTGTGGTCCGAAGCTCACCCAGGCCGTGTCCTTATTTACCAAACAAAACTGCAGTGGATGAATTCTTTTACGCGGGAAGATTCCCGCCCGAGCTTTACCATGATTTCATGAACAATGGCTTTAGACGTTCAGGAACGGTTTTTTACCGTCCCGTGTGTTCGGATTGCTCCGAGTGTCGCCCAATACGGCTGCAAGTGTCTGATTTTTTGAGATCGAGAAGTCAAAAAAGAATTGTTAATAAGAACAAAGACGTACGAATCAGAATAGGATCTCCGAGACTGACAAGCGAGAAATTTAGGATATATGACGCATATCTTAGATTTCAACATAACAAACTCTCCGATACCTCCTCAGATGCACTCACGGATTTCCTTTACTCTTCGAGTGTTGATACCCTGGAATTTGAATACTTTCTGGATCGCAAGCTCATTGGAGTCGGAATCACGGATGTTTGCAGTAGATCGCTATCGTCGGTTTACTTCTTTTTCGATCCCGAGTATTCAGGCAGAAGTCTAGGGACTTTTTCCGCCCTTACCGAAATCCTTTTCTGCTCAAGCAATCGGATACCCTTTTACCACCTCGGATTCTACATACGCGATTGCCCTTCAATGAGCTATAAAGCCCGCTTTAGACCGTACCAAATCTTAAATGACCAAGGGCAATGGGAGGGAACGGAAGGCCTCACTTGTTAAATAAATGTGAGTGATTATATGTGGGCCATACAAAAAGTGAGTTCCGTGAAACTCTATTGTCGGGAAAACATCTAATAGGTTAACATCCTTTGTAAATGCATTACGCTGGGGGATTGACCTAATTATATTAACTATCTATAATCATATTAGCGTAATCACAAAGGAAATTTAATTTAGTTTGGAAAGGCTGAGCGTTATGAACGAAGACACACCAAAAGGAATTAATCTTCCGGATCCAAAGGAGATCGAAAAGGAGATTAATGAATTTCTGGCCAATAAATATGGGAATAGAATTCGCGTTATGGGTACTCAGATCGGACCTTGGCCCGGAACGGAGGAATCAGCCGGGGGCCAGGTACTAAAATCCGATATAAGTGATTCACCCATCAGATTTGATATGAAACCCGCCGAATTACATGAGTATTTGGATAGATTCGTTATTAAGCAGGATTCGGCCAAGGAAGTATTAGCAACAAAAATTTGTACGCATTTTAACCGTATACGTCATCATTTAGAACTAGGTGACATCGATGATGCTAACGGAATCGGTCGTATTAAAAGCAATATTATTTTGATTGGTCCTACAGGCGTAGGAAAAACTTTTTTAATTAAACTAATCGCAAAGAAGTTAGGCGTACCCTTCGTAAAGGGAGATGCGACGAAGTTCAGCGAAACCGGATATGTCGGTGGTGACGTGGAAGATCTCGTTCGTGACCTCGTACAAGAAGCGGACGGAGATATAGAACGGGCCAAATACGGCATCATATATATAGACGAGATCGACAAGATAGCTTCATCAGGAAACATTATAGGATTGGATGTTTCCCGGTCCGGAGTTCAACGAAACCTGTTGAAGCCAATGGAAGAGACTGAAGTCGATTTAAAGGTGGCTCACGACCCTGTTTCTCTCATGGAAGCTGCGGCGCATTTTCAAAAGACGGGCAAACGCCTTAAGAGGACCATTAATACGAAAGACATTCTCTTCATCGTTTCCGGAGCGTTTAACGGACTTGAAGAGATCGTTTCCCGCAGACTTTCGAGAAAAGGTTTGGGATTCGGTTCATCTTTAAAGAACCAAATGGCCAGGGATGAGCTTCTGAAATATGTCAAACCGGAGGATCTCGTATCATACGGTTTTGAGTCGGAATTCATAGGGAGAATTCCCGTAATTGCAGTGCTTGACGAATTGGGTGAGGATGATCTCTTCGCGATCCTCAAGAACAGATATTCATCGGTGGTCACCGCCAAAAAACAGGATTTCAAATCGTACGGCATAGATGTACGATTTACGGATGATGCTTTGAGAAGCATTGCACTTATGGCACACGAGGAAAAGACAGGGGCTCGTGCCTTGATAAGTGTGATGGAAAAGCTTCTTGTGGGATTCGAGAGGACCCTGCCGTCCACGGATGTGAAACGATTCAGCGTAACTGCTGAACTCATAGACGATCCGAGAGGTTACCTGAAAATCCTTCTGGAGGATGACGGCCATCCCGCGAGGACCAGCATATACGACACCATTGATGCAAAAGAGCGGGTTGAAATGCTGAATGAGCTTGAAGTCCGCCGGGAGGAATTCTACAAATGCTGCGGCAAGAGCTTGACGGGATGGGCACTGGATCTTGTAGTTGATGCTTCCATTAAGCAGGGCGTTTCGGTTGAAACGATGTATAAACGATTCGCCGCCGTGGAAAGGGAGATTCAGGGATTCGAAGATGAATTCCGCAACATGTACAAAATCAATATACGCTTCGACGAAGAAGCATTGCAGGAATTAATTTCCACAGTACTGAACGGATCGGAAGAAGCTCTGATAGTCTGCCGGAAGATCTTCCAGAACTATCATCATGGCCTCAAATTGGTGATGGAACGGACCGGATCTACAGAGTTCGTAATTCCCAAAGAGGCTATTCAGAACCCCGAAAGGTTCCTCAATGAGTTGATTCAAAAGACGTATAGAAGCTAGTATTAGATACAATTCGGATGATAAAGGCGGAGCAATCCGCCTTTTTTTTGAAAACAAACTATTCCGGTAAATTATCAATCCGGCTTATCTTGACAGGCTACTGCGGGTTTATTATGCTGTATCACCGTCCTAAATTCCGGCCTTAATTTCTTGAGGTGAACGTGATTGTTGCAAAACCAAAGCCCTTCACCGAAATCGCCAAATTAGTAGAAGGTTATGAACGCGTTTTTGTAGCAGGATGCGGAACGTGCGTAGCGGTCTGTTTGGCAGGAGGCGACAAAGAAGCCGGTATTCTTGCAGATCGGCTAAAAATTGCCAACCGATCATCGTCCCAGTTCATGGTCTCCTATGCAACCGTCGAACGGCAATGTGACAAGGAATTCCTTCTACAGTTTAGAGACCACATCAATGAAGCCGATGCGGTTGTTTCACTAGCCTGCGGGGCGGGTATACAGTTCCTGGCCCAAATGTATCCGGACACGCCCGTATTTCCCGGAGTAGATACAAGTTTCATCGGAGTATCCGAAGGTGCAGGTATTTGGACCGAGCGGTGCAAATCATGCAATCAGTGCTATTTGGGCATTACCGGTGGAATATGCCCCATCACCATGTGTGCAAAAAGTTTGTTGAATGGTCCCTGTGGCGGTCCGAAAAACGGCAAGTGTGAGACGGATCCGGAAAAAAATTGTGCATGGGTGCAGATTATCACAAGACTTGAGCGCCAAAACCGGCTCGACATACTCAACAGCTTAGTTCCGCCTCGAAATAATAGTCTCAATAAATACCCCGGCAAAGTAGTCCGTGAAGAATATCAAAAACGATTCACCGTGGACTAAAAGGCTTCTATTACTATGATTCGAGATGTTGTGATTGTTGGATCCGGCTTGGCAGGCATGTACTGTGCCTCTGAATTAGCTTCTTTAGGTTTTAACTCAATTATCGTGGATGAGGCTGCCGCTCCGGGTGGGCATGTAGCTTCCTTGTCTTGCAAAGCACACGATTCATGCCGGAAATGTGGAGCATGCTCGCTTGAAGATATATTGGCCCGAATACGCAACAACAATAAAATCTCGATGCATTTGGGCACTTCCTTACAGAAGGTCAGCACGTCATCCGGAAAACACAGCCTTTCCTTTTCGTCACTTAACCAACCTGTTCTGAGTACCTGTAACAATTGTGAAGAATGTTTGAAAGTGTGTCCCCAGCCGGGTGCGATAATTCGTTCTCCATTTCATGGACATTTCATCATTGATCACCGGGTCTGTTCGGCATTTTCAGGTTCAGATTGTCGCGAATGCATAGGAGCCTGCGTCAACGATTCCATTCGCTTCGGTGGAATAGAATCGTTCGAAGCGGAAA
The DNA here is from genome assembly GCA_964613745.1 of uncultured Syntrophaceae bacterium. Classification (GTDB taxonomy): domain Bacteria; phylum Desulfobacterota; class Desulfomonilia; order Desulfomonilales; family Desulfomonilaceae; genus CAZTJA01. The sequence goes on along the minus strand of CAZTJA010000013.1, from coordinate 16,781 downwards.
CATCGGCAGTCATCATTGCTACCGGTTTCAAGCCGGCAGATCCCTCCGAAAAGGCCAGATTCGGCTACGGTAGGGTTGTCGGAGTCTATTCAGGACTTGAACTTGAATCTATGTTGCGGAACAATAACTCGCCGTTCGGAGAATCCTCGAAAATAGCTTTCATTCAGTGCGTTGGAAGTAGAGACATTAAGTTGGGGAGAAACTATTGCTCGCAAATTTGCTGCGCATATGCCCTGAGAACTTCAAACCTACTTAGAAAGCGTCATCCCGGGCTCAAGACCACAATTTTCTATATGGATCTCCAGTCTATTGATCGGGAATTGAAGAGATTTTCCTCGGACCATGCAGCAGGTCTGGAGTTAATAAGATCGATTCCGTCCGAAATCAGAACCGGCGTCGACGGAAAACCGGAGGCGGTCTTTACGGGTCCGTCCGGCAGACGGCAATCAGAACAGTTTGACGCCGTAATACTGAGCATCGGGATAGCGCCATCCCAAAAGGCTTTGGAACCTGCTCTCAAAATGGGATTATACATCAATCGAGACGGTTTTGCTTATTCACCGAAAGATTCTCCACCGGGCATTTTTGCATGCGGAACTTTGAAAGGCCCCAAATCGATCCCTGATACGATATCGGATGCAATTCAAACAGCCTCCCAGGCGGCAGACTTTTTGAAAATTCGATCCGGAGGCCTGCAATGAGTATACTGTCAGGTCCCGGAAAGCGAAGAGACAACAATCGGATTAGTAATACGCGAAAGGTAATGGTATTAGGCGATGCAGAGTTGGGATCTCGCGTTGCAAAAAGATTAGCCGCTGAGTCTTTCGAGACAGTATTCGTGAGCAGTGAAGATTTCACTGAAACACCTGATTTTCAGGTAATTTCCGGTGCTGCGATTCATGGCATAAACGGCTTTGTGCACAATTTTGAGGTCACGCTCAACACGAATGGTATTCTTTCACGCATACAGACTGATTTCATAATTGTAGCAGGTTCAGAACGCTTATTCCCTAAATTCCCCGAATACGGCATTACAGCTTCGCACAATGTATTAAGTCTTTCGCAAGCTGAGAACATCTTGAAATCCGATCCGGAATTAAGCAAGAGTTCTCAGTGGACTCATGTCGCATTTTTATATGGTTTAAAAACGGAATCCGAACCGGTTTCCTTCGGACGATTACTGTCTTGTGTTGAACAACTCCAAACTGAACCAAAGATTTTGTGCCATGTCTTTGCAGGCAATTTGAAAGTTGCCGGTCCTGATCTTGAAGCTCGCTTTCGAAAAGTGAGATCCAACGGAGCCCTGTTTTACAAGTTTGAAGAAGACATTCCCATCGTAGAAACTAATAATGGACATCCAAGAATTCTGTTTACGGAACCACAGTTGGGGTTGGAAATGGAGCTGTCTCCTGACTACATTGTGGTTGATGAGCTTAGATTTCCACCGCTCGTTCCGGGAGAACTATTTGCGGGTATTCCTTCTTCGACTGCATATGCTCCATACTTGCAGCCGCAATCCATGAGATACAATACCGTTTTCACGCCCAAGTCCGGAATTTTTGCAGTTGGTCCCAGCAGAGGTGTTTATGATGCGGACGGTATCACGGCGGACATCGATTCGCTGATCACAGCGCTTGGAAATACGGCAGCCGAAAAGAATAAACTAAACTTTGATGTAGACCCTGAGAAATGCACCGTCTGTCTGACATGTTTGCGGCTTTGTCCTCATGGTGCAATCACATATGACAAATATGCCGAAATAGATCAGGCTTCCTGTAAATCCTGCGGTATTTGTGCATCCGAATGCCCTAACTCTGCGATTAGGCCTTCTCGGGGTTTCGATTATAGCGACGCAAAGCCTAGGATCTCCGAAACTACCATTTTTGCCTGCGAAAATTCAGCAATGCAGGCACTCGAGACTTTCAGTAAGGATGAGCTTGACCAAATCAATGTTATAGCCGTCCCATGTGTGGGAGCGGTAAGCACGGCTCAAATTCTCAGAAGTCTGTCGCAAGGAATGGATCGCATAATTATTGCCGGCTGCTTTAATGGGAACTGCGCTTCAATTTATGGATCATTCCTCGGTAAAGCCAGAATCGATCAAGTTCAAACTGAATGTGTATCCATGGGAATTAATCCTGCGAGAATAGTTTTCGTGCCCATGGCAGGCAACACACCTGAAGCTCTGCGCAGGGAATTACGAAAGAACTGACGTGTTTGAGCCGGCAGGACACAAGACAGGGATTCACAATTCAGTAGGAAAACGCTAATGTCGAGAATTAACATCAACGATTTGGATCCAGAGTTTAAAGACGAGATTGCAAGAGAACCCGGAGGCGAAGGCATAAAGTCCTGCTTTGCTTGCAAAGCTTGCACGGCCGCTTGTCCGATCGAGCATGTAAACGAGGAATACGATCCGAGAAAAATCATCAGAATGGCCTTACTCGGCATGCGTAAACAGATTTTGGAGCAGCCCTTTATTTGGTTGTGTTCATCTTGTTATTCGTGCAGTGAAGTCTGTCCGCAGGACGTGAAGTTCACGGAAGTGATGTTCGCCATAAAAAATTTGGCCGCTCGAGAAGGCTGCTTACCACCTGGTCTTACCGCCCAGAAAAAGCTTCTCAAAGAGCATGGCCGTCTTTACGAAGTTACCGATTTTGAAAATGAAAAACGTGAAAAACTTGGATTGCCCAAGATTGTTGAACATCCGGAACACTATAACGAACTGCTTTAAGTGAATACATGGAAGCCCTACTCTACTTAGGATGTACTGTTCCCGTACGCAACCTTAACTATGAGGTTTCGGCGCGGTTGGTAGCTGAGAAGCTTGGTTTGACTTTGCGGGATAATGAGCTTTTCGGGTGCTGTGGTTTCCCTCTGAAATCGGTTGACACAATGGACACTCTGGTGTCCGCGGCACGAAATCTGGCGATTGCCGAACAAGCCGGACTCGAAATTTGTGCGCTATGCAATGCCTGTGTTGGAACATTGTCTGAAACCGCTCACAAATTGGACCACGATGAGAACTTGAGAAATCAGGTGAATGAGCGTTTAGAAAAAGTAGGTATGCACTATCGTGGTCCGGTAAAAATACGTCATTTCATGCGTATCTTGTGGGAAGAGTTCGGGCCCGAGGGAATTGAAAGGGCGGTAACTCGACCATTAACCGGCATCAGATTGGCCCCTCATTACGGGTGTCATTATCTCAAGCCGGCTGAACTAACTCTTGGTTTTGATTCGCCTGACGCACCATCTACAATGGCGAAACTGATCACATCCACCGGAGCCGAAGTGGTGAATTACAATTCACTGAAAGAGTGCTGCGGCGGCGGCGTTTTGGGAATGTCGGAGGAGACGGCAAATGCTATGGCGGCAATAAAGCTCAAGGACGTGTATGAGACCGGAGCCCATGGACTCGTATTGGTTTGTCCTTTCTGTAACGTCATGTATGAGGGTCAGCAAAAAAAGATTGCCAAGCTACTTCAAAGTGATTTAAAGGTTCCAATCGTGTATTATCCCCAAATCCTGGGGCTCGCGTTGGGCTTGAGTTCCTCTGATCTAGGTTTTAAGCTGAACAGAATAAAACCTGCAGAAATCCTCAAGCAAATCGAATCGTGATCGTAACAGCCTTACATTGGAACGGCTCTGATAAGGCATTTAGGCATGTCTGCCGTAATTCTGCATTTTTAATTTGATTTCTTCCGGGAGGCTTTCATGGAATACGAAGGTTATGTTTTTCCTGATGATCTGAAATATGAAAAGAATCATTTCTGGGCAAAGATCGACGGCGATTTGGTCATTACAGGTGCAAGCGAATTTATTTCCAAGCAGGCCGGTGACATCACATTCGTTGACCTTCCCGAGGAAGGCGACGAGTTGACTCAAGGAAAGCCCTACGGTTCAATCGAATCGGGAAAATGGGTGGGCCGCATTTACGCTGTGGTGTCGGGGGAAATAGTAGAGATCAACGAGCTCCTGAGTGATGAACCTGAGAAGATGAATGAAGATCCTTATGGAGAAGCATGGATCTGCAAGATCAGACCTTCAAATCTTGATGGAGAATTGGCGGCTCTTATGTCTCCGGACGAGTCATACGTCACATTTATCCGGGAAGAGATAGACAAGATCCAACAACAATTGAAATGATTCACCGGTAAGAATAGCATCTATTCTTTTCGTTCTGATAGTCATCAATATTGCACATGGTTTCGCCGACTCAAAAAATTCAGAGAATTCTCGTACGAGGCACTAATTGGGTTGGCGATACCGTCATGTCCATACCCGCAATCAAAGAGATACGCAAGACATTTCCTGATGCTGAAATTGTCTTCTGGGCTCGCAATGAATTATCCCCTCTAATTGATCTAATCGGATTCTCAAATCGAACACTTACCTTTGATCACACAAAAACGAATGCCGTGTTCAGAGTAATCAGCATGACGCCTCAAATAAAGCGCTTACACTTTGATATGGCGATCTTGCTCCAGAACGCCTTTGAAAGCGCTCTCACCACATTCCTTTCCCGAGTTCCTCTCAGGTGCGGATATGAGACGGATCTTAGGGGGCCTTTGTTGAACATTAAAGTCCCATTCCGGCAGAATTACAAATCAGAGCACCAAGTATTCTATTATCTCCAGATCATAAGGCATCTTGGTTTGGCCTTGAACAAATCATCTTATGAAAGCCAAGACCCGGATTGCAGTATAGAAATTCCCAAGAAGATCGAAAAAGAAGGAAACCGAATATTAGCATCAATGGGAATCGGGGCAGACGATCCGTTTTTTTGTTTATGTCCCGGGTCCGTCAATTCTGAAGCGAAAAGATGGCCTGCAGAATATTTTGCGAAACTCGCAGACATAATTTCGGAAGAGATGCATGCGAAAACCGTATTCGTCGGTTCCCCATCCGAGAAATCGTTCATTAACTCCATAGTCGACAAGATGAAGTATGATTCCGGTATTAATATCGCAGGTTCATCCAACCTCGCCCAATCCATGAGTATTATGTCCAAATCTCGTTTTGTGGTTTCAAACGATACCGGTTCGGCCCACATTGCCGTTGCGGCAGGGGCCAAAGTACTCACGATATTTGGACCGACAATCGCGGGGGCAACAGCGCCGTATGGTCCCGACGCTCATATTATTTCCGGTGAAGCTCCGTGTACACCGTGCCGGCACTACACATGCCCTGTTCCGGGTCATCCCTGTATGAGCCGAATAGATCCGGAATCGGTCATGGCACGAGTCTTAGAGTTAATCTAGTCAATGATCGGCAAAACTCCTCCCTTCATCAGTGTAGTAATCCCCACTTACAATAGATTAAGCTTGCTGAAAGAGACTGTCGATTCTGTACGAGGTCAGACTTTTCGGGATTTTGAAATCATTGTCGTCAATGACGGCAGCACGGATGGAACGGCGGATTGGCTGGCCACCCAACCGGATCTCAAAATCATCAATCAAGACAATCGAGGAATTGCAGCATCAAGAAACGCAGGTATTATGAACTCCGCCGCTAAATGGGTGGCATTCCTAGATCACGATGATATTTGGAATCCGGACAAATTACTCATACAAGCAGAGTTTATCTCCCATAATCCGGAAATTGCACTCGTGGCAGCCAAGCATGTTCGATTAGGCAAGAATATGGTTAGACGCCCAAGTATCCACTGGGCCAAAGGGGATTTGTATTCGAGAGTTTTTTCAGAGAGTTTTATCCACACATCTTCGGTCATGATTAAACGGGAAGTCCTGAACCAAATAGGTGGATTTCCAACGTGTTACCGCTTTGCAGATGAATTCGATGTATGGTTAAAAGTCTCTGCCAAATATGACATTGCCTATGTTGATGTTCCGCTCGTTTTCATAAGATTTTACGACCAAAATACGAGTCACGACCGCGTGGGAGTACGCTCGGATACATATGATATACTGCTCAAGAACTATGATCCGAAAAGGATCAGTCGCAGAGTATTTTTAAGGACCATGTCGGATCATGACATTTCTTTCGGTCGGGCGTATGTTAACCGATCCGAATACGATCTTGCACTGAAGTGGTTCAGACTGTCCCTGGCAAGGACACCTTTTCGAATACGCAGCATGAGATATTTCATAAAATATTGGCTGATGCTCAAGCTTTACGGAAAACAGGACTCCTCTAAATGATGTCTCCGGAATTGCACTTTCATCCAAAGGCATCATCGTACTTCAATGTCACGACCGAAAAAATCTCTCATTTGACGTGTGATTTAATCGAGTTTCACAGGAATACGATTCGAGAAAATCCGTCGAATGTATTGAAAAACGCTCCTGAAAGTGCAGTCACAAAAATCCAGTCAATGGGTTTGCCACCGGTGTGCATTAAGGAAATCCGTTATCGCGGCTTCGGCTATTCACTCAAGAGCCTTTTGCGACCAAGCCAGGGGATCAGAACATTTCAGAATGGAGCTAAGCTTGATGCATTGGGGATACCGGTCCCCTTACCGCTCATATTATTCAGGCAGTTTCAAAACGGGCTTGTCCATACCGAATGGATAGTGATGGAGGTTGTTTCCGGGGCGCTCGAATTAGACAGATATTTAGTAAGCAGAATAGAGCAAGGCTGGAGTTTTGAAGACCGGAATGACATTATACTGCAATTCGGCCGCTATCTGGGAAATTTGCATTCTAAAGGCGTATTCCATGCCGACCTGAAGACGTGTAATATTCTCGTGAATAGTACCCCGAAAATTAGTAATTTTGAGTCATCTCCGGGTCAGCTTAAGTTTTACCTGGTCGACTATGATGAGATAGATTTCAGGAAAGAATTAAACGATAAGAAACGAATCAAGAATTTGCTCCAGATATTTTTGTCCGTACCTTCCGAAATTGGAGCTTCTGAACGGTTCAGATTTGTAAACGAATATTGTTTGCATGCGGGCGTCAGCAAAGTCGAAAAAAGAAAAATCGTAGCGGAACTTACCAAAGCAGCGGCAGGCAAAGACATTCTTTACGTGGGTTTTTCCGGTGACATTCGAGAATCTTGGCCCGATTAAACTATTACAATCGGTTTCGATTCACCTTTAACAAGCCTATCCCCAACCGAGGTACCGCAGCGCGCGCATAGGTACTCAAATTTTTCTCCCTCGGGCAAAACCAACAACAATCTTTCTCGGACGGGCATAGACTGTTTGCACTTGGGGCAATACAGTTCGGTTGCAGAGAACTTTTCAAATTGTCTCGTTTGACGGACGGGTGCTCTCTTTACTTTAAATTTCGGCTGAGCTGGATTTTTCATTCCGCTATCCTTTTCTCAATTGTGTAGCCGGCATTCCGTTTAATTCATAGACCTATGGGTCAGATTTTAGCAGCCGCCGTCCTTAATTTCAAATACCGTGTACGGGTGATTAATTTGGATGGCTCGGAAGTCTTTTATTGCTCAGCTGCAATCGTTTGCCCTATAATCCTCCCACCTTCTTGTAACCCCTGCGAAACGGAACTTCCATGAACAACTTCCTCGAGAAGAAACTAAAAGTATACAGCCATGAGACCTCCAGATTCATTTGGTTATCCGCCGTATTCTTCACAATCTTTTTCATTTTGGCCGTATTCAGAAACTATGTTGATGCTGCATTTCTCAAGCGGTTTGGAGCTGAATACATCCCTCAAATGCTCGTTCTCAATGCCCTGCTCACTTTTGTTGTGCTTGGAGTTGTCGATCGTCTGAGTCGGAAATTTATTGATAATGATTTGTTGGCCGGTTTTTTATCGATATATGCCTTGAGTACGTTCGGTCTGTTTCTCATGGTCAAGGAGGGGGTTTCTCTAGCTTATCCAATACTTTATCAATTGCTGAACTTACTTGATTCCATACTTTTGGTTTATCTCTGGAACATGGCCGGGGATCTCTTTGATCCGAGACAGGGCAAGAGAATTTTCCCGTTAGTAACTGCGGCTCAAGTTTTGGGAACCACCATCGGAAGCTTCATCACAAAACCATTTACTCTGGCCTTTGGTGAAGACCAAATTCTTATATTTTTTGGAACTTTTTGTTTACTACTTTCAATTTTCTTGTTCAAAACCGGGGCTAAGTTATTCACGCGAGCACGGCCCAAAACGGCTGCATCGAAATCCGGGAAAACCATCAAACTCTACGAAGTACCCGGTTTGATGAAGCAATACCCGATGGTCAGATACCTCATAATCACCGGGCTGATTCCGAACATCTTGTTACCGATCTTCTTTTTTCAATTCAATGTGATTGCATCCCACACTTTCACATCGGAGCAGGGACTCATATCATTTCTCAGTATATTTAGAGGATTAACAACATTCATTACCTTCTTGCTGTTATTCTTTGTGGGGAGAATCTACTCCTCTATAGGACTTACCAATTCCTCTATAGTGCAACCCCTGAATTTCAGCATTATGTTCGGATCCTTGACTGCTTTCTTCAACATTTATGTGGCATGTTACGGCCAATTTACTGCTATTTTAATTCAAAGAGCTATTGCCGGGCCGGTAAACAAGATTCTCTACAGTATCTTGCCTTCGGATCTGATTCCATGGAGTAGAACTTTTATTCGAGGAACCGTTCTCAAGGTCGGCATGCTTACGGGTTCTCTCTTGATGATTGCCCTAAAACCGGTGGTAACGCCTCAAGACTTGTCTATCATTGGCATCGTTCTTTCGGCTTACTGGCTATTAGAGACCTTCATTTTCAGAAAACATTATAAGCGCATACTCAAGCAGGTTATTGTCGAGAAGCAAATAGACTTTGATCAGGTGGAATCAGTCAGAGCGGTAGACAGCAGTCCTGCGGCATTGGAGCTCGTTCCGGTGGGATTGGAGGATAGACCTTTCGCATCCGTATCTCCGGATAAGAAAGCTGAACAGACTATTCCGCCGGATGCAGTCCTTAAGATGCTGAGTGACGAAAATTCCACCATCAGGATGGAAGCAGCGACAACAATAGCTACTACCAAGGATATTCGCGCAGTTGCAACCCTCGTAAGAATGCTGGAGGACACCGACGAGGATGTTAGAAAATCAGCTATAGAGGCACTCATAAGTTTTGGAGAACAAATCCTACCTTTCCTCGAAGTGTCTCTTATTGAATGTCCGCCCAGGACAAAGCAAGCAATCCTTGAAGTGATAAGATTGTCCGGTCTTCACAACTTTGAGATCATTCCCTTTTTGGGAAAAGAACTTTGTATTGCCTACAGCAATTTAATTGCATACAGGGGCTTGCAGGATGTTGCAGAAACTTCGGCTAATGAGCTGCTAAAGAAGCACCTTATCGAATCTAATGAGGAGATTTTAAGCCTCATTTTCTATGCCCTATGGGTATATCATGCAGACATGAGACTGATGTATCAGGCGCTAAAATCAGAAACTGCATCCATAGCGGTAGAATTGATCGAGAATTCAATCCAAAAAGAACTCGGCCCTTATCTCATACCGTTAATAGAAGACGTTCCATTGGATGAAAAGATCGAAGATGGGAAAAAACTGTTTCCGCTCGTGCGAAATGTGACACCCGAACGCCTATTGAACTTTTTGGCTGATTCAGAGGATCCGGTCACCCGAATGCTCACGCTCTATTTGATCGGGGAGCAAACGATGGGTGAAAGTTTTGTCCCAATACTGGAACTGAAGTTAAATGACGCGAGGCCTTTTGTGCGCGAATCGGCGGAATATGCACTGAAAAGAAATCTGAATGAGGTAGCTCAAATGCCGGATATAATTGATCGCATAAACAAATTAAGAACCTTCACCATATTCGAAGGGATGGGGATCCGCGAGTTGCATGCAATCGCTTCAGTCGTCAATGTGGAGCATTTTTCTCCAGGGGATGTCATGATTAAGGAAGGCGAGGAGAACTCATCGATATACTTGGTGATTGATGGAAAAATCCGGATTTTTGAAGGTTACGGCACTCCTGATGAAAAGGAAAAGGTGACTATCGGAGAAGGATCATTCCTTGGGGAATTAAGTTTATTTACAAGAATGGCACCGAACGCAACTTGTGTTGCTGTTGAAAACACGAAAGCCTACGTGCTGAGACATCATCAATTCCAAGAGATCATGAGAATCTACCCGCAAATAGGCATAAATCTGTGTCGTTTCTTCACTATGAAGCTCAGACAAAGAGCGTATTAGAAGATCCAAATGGCTAGAAACTCACGTTAAACTTGTTCGTCCAATTGATCAAAGCCACCAGAGTCCAGATTTCTCGATTATTGTCCTTTTGGCCTGAAAGATGTTGAGCCAGTAGGTTATTACAATATTTCTTATCGAGAATGCCCACCTTTTCCAGATTTACGGATGAAAATTTCCCGGCTACGTAATCCTTTAATTCATTGTTGATCCAATGGGGTAATGGCGGCGTAAACCCCCTTTTCTTGCCTTTTCTAATTGCTTTCGGAAGCAGTGATTTTGTCGCTGATCGGAGCAATTTTTTTGTTGTCAATCCGGATGACTTCAGTTTTGGCGGGAGTAATGCCACCTGTTCGGCCAAACGGTAATCCAGGAAAGGAACTCTCGCTTCAATCGAATTTGCCATGGTCATTCGATCGACTTTCACGAGATTATCGTCCAGCAGAAACGTTTTCGCATCAACGTATAGGAGTTGATTAAGTTCATCCGCGTGAGACGCTCGACCAAAATATTGGTCAAAAATGCGATAGGTATCGCTAAGATCTCGGAGTGGAATGGGTTTCAACAATTCCTTCTTTTGGTTTTCATTAAAAATCACCTTCCACCAGAAGTGCCCCTGCTGCCAGGGCAAATCGACCCCCGTAACGAATCGCTTGGCTTTGTAATCGAAGCTGACACGGTCAAAGGAGGTGGGCAATCTCAGGATCAATGGTTTGACTATACGCGACCGTATAATTTCCGGAATCAATCGAAATATCTGAGAAACACGAAAGGCAGTATGGGTTGGATACCCTGCGAATATCTCATCACCGCCATCGCCGGTCAAAACCACTTTAACGTATTTCCGAGCAAGTTTAGCCACCGCATAAGTTGGAATGGCGGAATAATCGGCAAAAGGTTCGTCAAAACCTGAAAGCACGTCATCAATGTTGCCCACGGACAAAGGGTTTTCTAAATATTCCTCAATGTGTCCGGTATTAAGAATTTGCGATACGAGCCCGGCATCAGGCGCTTCATCGTAAGAAGCGTGTTGAAAACCAATTGTGAACGTTTGAAGCGGCACATCCAACTTTTTGGACATAATGGCTGCGACGGTGGTGGAATCGAGGCCGCCGCTGAGGAATGCTCCAACTTGTACATCGGCAATCATGTGTCTTTTGATCGCGGCTTGTATGCTTTCGGTGAGATCTGAAAGATAATTTCCGTCTGCGGTTTCTTCTCCTTTGTTCGGCAGCGGAATGTCCCAATATTGTTGCAGATCACAAGAATTTCCTTTGAGCTTGAGAGTTGTGGCCGGTGGGAGTTTGTATATGTTCTTATACGCAGTGGAGGGTGTAGGAACGTACATGAGTGACAAGTAATCATAGATCGCTTGCAAGTCGGGCTGCCTTGGAACAGGAGCTTCAAGCACAGCCTTAATTTCACTGCCGAAAAAAAAACCAAGTCCGGGTATGATGGTGTAGTGTAGCGGTTTAATGCCGAAACGGTCGCGTGCTATTAAAATTTCTTGATTTCGTCCATCCCAGATAGCGAACGCAAACATTCCGTTTAGAAACTGAACGCATTGGGAGCCATACTCCTCGTACAAATGGACGATCACTTCCGTGTCGGATCGGGTTCGGAATGAATGCCCACGAGAAACAAGATCAGACCGCAGCTCTAAATAATTGTAAATTTCTCCGTTGAAAACAATTACGATGTTACCATCTTCGTTGGTGATAGGTTGCCGGCCACTGGGCAAATCGATGATGCTCAGTCGGCGCATGGCTAACCCGACATTCTTGTTGATGTAGTACCCTTCGTCGTCGGGTCCACGATGAGCTAGGGTGCTATTCATCCTTTCCAGCAATATTGGATCGACGGGATTGTCGGAATCGAACAAATACATTCCACAAATGCCGCACACTGTTCGACTCCTTGTAAGCGTTAATCTCTTTCCCGCAAACGAATGGCAGCAAATTGATCCAGTATGAGACCAAAGAAAATTACATTTATTCCACCGGCCAGGAATAGAACAGTGCCACCGGAAAATTGAGCAAATAATACAAGATTACGTATGGTCAAAAGTATGCCGCAAAGAAGCAGGAAAAGACCTGCGGGAAAAAAGATTTTGTTTGGATTTGCAAGAGTAATTATTCGGAGAATAAAAGTCAAAAATCGGAACCCATCTCTGAACGGTTTTAGCTTGCTATTGGTATGTGCAGGACGAGGACGCACCTGAATCGGTAAAAATCCGACATTGTAGCCCGCCATGATGAAGCTCAGGGTGCTTGTAGAAGGAAACGAATAGCCATTCGGGTAGAGATGCAGAAACTTGAGCGCAATACCATGTTTGAAGCACCTGAAGCCGCTTGTAAGATCAGGAATAGTCTGTTCCGCCAGAAACGATGCAAGATGCCGCAAAAACACATTTCCTGAATTTCGCAGTACCGATCCTTCTCCTTGGGAAAAAGCTCGAGTTCCTACGATCAAATCATATTCAGACATTTTTGAAATCATTGCCGGTAATTGACCTGCGTCATGTTGTCCGTCACCGTCTAAGATCGCAACAATTCCCCCGGATATGTTTCTTAGAGCCGTTTTGACGGAAGCTCCATTTCCTTTGTTCAGTGGGTGAGAAAGTACACTGGCACCTGATTCCATTGCCCTTATGCCGGTTAGGTCAGTTGAACCGTCGTTAATTACCAGAATTTCAGCTTCCGGAACTGCTTTTCGAGCAGCATTTACAACTGAGGCAATTGTGTTTTCTTCATTAAATGCAGGTATTACGATTGTAATTTTGGTGCTTTCCTGTGATCCGGGTGTCATATGAAGAACGTCCTCAAATGATTGCAGCATTAAGGCTTGATTGAATTGATAGAGTATTCAAGCGAAAGGAAATAGCATCATTCCGCTCTATAGTCAAAACCTGCGTTGTCGATGCCCCGTCCCAGTGTTTTCATCGCCGGAAGTGAACCGCATGTCTAACTACTTCAGAATGCCCAGCATCAAGCCCATCGGTGAACTATACCCGATTAAGTGATGGTAAAAAGCAATTCCGTTTACCGGTAACGCCAAGCTGAAAACCGTTGATGCGAGAACTGCTGAAACGACCAAAACGACTTGTAATGGTCCGCGTCGGCCGAATTGAACAGCTCCTAAGAATGCAGCCAAACTCAGGATCGGGAAAAAATCATAGTAGTAACGGGCAGTGGCAGCAACGGTTGCCGAAACGGGAATGGTCTGCAGTACAACAAGAATCATCAGAACTGTATATGCTGTTGTCTGGAAAACTTGATGACCTATGAACCTCATCAAGCATGGATAGAACGCGAACAAAAGTACGGGCATCAGAAAGAAAATCGAAATCACCAATTCATTTGCATTTATTAGATAATAAGGAAGATATAGTAACGTCTCCGACTTGATAATGTACACAGGAAAAATGATAAACGGGAAGTCTCCACTGAGTATGGGCAGTCTGAAAAAATAAGACCAAAGATTGTAAGGTATGTGGTCGTACCGAAAGTAATTACCCTGACGAAAGTAGGCGCCAAAAACATGCGAAGCTTGATATTGCATGCCGGTTTCAAATGGAGAGCCGTAGCGGGCATAATTGTAAGCCAAGAGCAGAACCGCCCCTAAACAAACAACTCCAAAAACCGTTGCAGCGGTAACCAAAGGCGCATTGCCGCTCTTCTCTGTTGTCGATCGAAATATTCCGATTGCCGTGACTAATAACAGGAAAGCTACTGAGGGGGCAAAAGAGAGCCGACTTCCAAGGCACAAAACGATTGAAATTCCCAAAAAAAAGGCCGTATGAAAAGATGCTTTAAAACCTTGGCTCTGAATTTTAAATAGTAAGTAAACACTGCTAATCAGAAAAAACATTCCACTACTGATCGCCTCGTGATGGAACGACGGCACGAGGTTAATGAAAAGTGTGATACCGTTAAATATCATAAACAGGAGAAAACCTGCTCGCACGAAATCATCGGAACGTGGATGTGTTTCCTCTATCAGAATTCCCATTAAAAAATAAAATATGATGACAGTCCCTGTAGTAAAACAGGCAATCATGAAGCCGGTGGGAATCCCCTCCGGGCGATACAGGGTGACGGGCAAGCGAATGAGAGCGGGAACGGGACCGGAGTATAGATAGGCTTTTCCATTCACAAGACTATAGTCTTCCTGACCTCTTTGGTCCAATTCCAACTGACCCTTGGCAAACGATCGAGCTAGGCTGTTGTAATTGGGCCATAATTCGCATTCTGAAAATGTAAATGAATATCCAGTGTGCCAAACCAAATAGAACACGAATACCAGGACTGAGAAGATCAAAATCAGGAAGCTATTGCCGCGTGTGAAATGGATGATGCAATCCGCCTTTCTCTTTGTTGGCCAATTTATTGACTATTCCACTAAGACCTATGCCGGCTCAAAATATACTTGTCTAATACCACCGTGTCTAAATGTTTTTGTTCCGAGCGGCGCGGCTGATCAGATTCTTCTACTTTGAACAGTCATGCAATTGAATTGGATCGCAACGGATGTTTGACTGAAAAATCCATCAGAGTGGGGCTTTGTAAGTCCACCTGCTTCTATGGCAAGGCACTGTTCAGCGGCTGGGGGAATTAGGAATAACGCGCTTTTCAAAGCAAAAATGAACAACAAGATCAAGGACCAAGCCTCAGAGAAAACATGACTCGAAACAGGAATAATAAGGCTTTCAAATTGAGCCAAGAAGCCAATACTTAATGTTAATTCTTGATTATCGATATAATTAATACAATTTACTAATTTTTTTGAGTATGCTATAAATCACAAAACAGCCTTGTCGAGTGATGTTAAGTCGCAGTTTTGTTGCGACCACCTGATCAAAGTGAGAACGCAAATGAGTTATCGAGCCAGAGGACTGATTATCCTTTTTGTATATGCATGTTTTGCTTCCATGGTTGGAGCACAAGAAATGATTTCCCCGGGCCCAATCACACCACCTCAGATAGTACGTCCGTGTCCGAGTCCAGGCTCTCCGAATCCTACGCCTTGGATTCCGGGTCTCGGATACTTCACATCTGCAGGATGTTTACCGACCGGATCGGGAAAGTACCATGTGACCTTAGGAGCTAAATGGCGAAGAGTTTCCGCCGAATTCAACTCAGATCCGCAGCCCATTTCCGTAACTTCCACCGTACTCGTTCCTTTCGGACCGACAGCCGACGGCCCGGTAAACTACACAGGCGAAGTTTGGACATATTGGAATGGATCATTTATCAATCCATTCAATCCCAACGCAACTTTACAAGATACGGCCTGGACGCCTGCATCAGGTCTTCTAGGTCACAACAACAACCCACCTTTACCTCAAAACGTTGGGAGTTTCGGTATCATAGACCCAGCATCTCAGGGAGTCCCGCCAGGAACTATTTTCAGTAACGTCGGCAGTGTGACATTCCAATTGCTTAACGTCGGCAGCACAATTTCAATGACTCCTGGGGAGAGTGAGAAGAATACAAAAGACATAAACATGTGGTCCCCCTATCTGGAGTTTGGATATCAGTATTCCGATTCATTTGATCTCTTTTTGGGCCTCTCCAGATTTGCTTTCAAAAAGGAGCATGAAACTTTAATCCCATACAGCTTTGAAGGTAGTGTTCTCAATGTCGTAGACAGGTTCACGTTTAGTTCAAATAATAGTGCCGCATCTATGCCGACTCCCTTTCTTTCCACCGCGATCGGTGGCCCTGGCCAGCCAGTTGAGGCTCTATACCAGATAGATCCTGCATCCGGAGTTAGGTCCTTTATCGTCAGCGCAGTTCAGGGATCCCTGGGGTCCGTGACACAGCAGGTTACGTCGAATCTCGATGTGACCATGTATGAACTTCGGGCAGGAGCGAGGCCTTGGATTCGACGGAATGACTTCGGCAGATTTTTCGCTTCAGTCGGACCCTTGCTGGCTTACATTCCCTATAAGGTTAGTACTTCGGCCCTTTTTGCGACTGCAGATAATGCAAATGCCGCAACTCGTGAGTTGCTTGTTTCCGCAAATAGGATTTTGCAGCAAATCGAGGAAATTCAGAATGGCAGATGGTGGACTTTCGGAGGGTTCGCGTCCATTGGGCTGGAGTTAGCTGCAGAGAGATGGTTTGTCATGTCTGAACTCGGATACGATGCATATTTTACTGCAACGCGCTACAGCAATGATTCATTCCGCACTACTTTCAATCCGTCAGGATTCTCTCTCACAATGGGAGGCGGCATGCTTTTCTAATCGAGCATGTTCTCCGTTAATTCAGTGCAACTTTGAACTAATAAAATTTTGTAGGGTATTTTGACCAGGAATGGTAACATTTGCTAACGTGACGTTTTTCTACGATCCCGTGATCCTGTGTGTTCAGAGTTTTAAAGTCGATTTTGAGAAATGAACAATGAAAAAACTACTTTTAGTTATCGTAGCGTCAGCTTTCTTTGTTGCTCCGGTTTGGGCCCAACAGTTCGTTGTCCCTGAAGGAGCTATCGGACCGGGTGGCGGCGTAAATTATGTATTTCCCGCTGGAAGTCCATTCCAGGCGAGAATGTCACATTTTCCCGTCGCACCTTTTTATTGGACATCTTACCCGATGGTTCCAGTTCCCGGCATCTATGATCAGAGCTATCCGAATGTAGCCG
>CAZTJA010000012.1:0-46768 GCA_964613745.1 uncultured Syntrophaceae bacterium | reverse complement strand
ACATTGTGAGCCAATCGCTTGACGGTTTCATCATCGTGGGTTGCGATGATTATTGTCTTATGCCTTCCCGTGTTGAGGTCAATGATGATTTCTCTGATTTTTTCAGCACTTGCATGATCGAGATGGTTTGTCGGTTCATCGAAAAGATAAACATCAGGGTCGAGGACCAATGCTCTGGCTAGGGCGACTCTCTGAGATTCTCCACCGGACAATGATCGGGCATAGCGATCGGAAAACCCCTCCAGTCCGACTCGCATCAAAGCTTCTCTCGCGAGTTCTTCGCTCTTTCTCCTGCTGATTCCTCTAAGCTTGAGACCCCAGGTAATGTTTCCCAAGACGGTATCATGGAAAACATAAGGAGTTTGAAGGAGTAGTCCTACCCGCCTCCGCAGTTGAACGGCATCGATTTGGTGAGCGGGTGATCCGAAAAAGAGCACATTTCCCTGCTGGGGATATTCAAGAAATGCGAGATTCAGGAGAAAGGTTGTTTTTCCTGAGCCGTTGGGACCTACCAATGCTGTGACCTGTCCGGATTCTATTTGGAGGTTTTGGATACTCAGCGTCGGCTGATGATTATATCCAAACGAGAAATTTTGTATCTGATAGGCTGGATTCATTTTCCGGCTCTGGCCTGCAATCTAAATAAAAGTGCGTTCACGATGAGGGCAACCGTCAGGAGAATAATTCCCAAAGCCAATCCGAGTTCGAACTCTCCTTTGCTGGTTTCAAGAGCAATTGCGGTGGTCATTGTGCGGGTAAAACCCTTGATGTTGCCGCCGAGCATCATGGCTATACCTACTTCGGAAATAACTCTGCCGAATGCCACCACCAGAGCTGCGGTCACCGCAAATCGCGCTTCCGTGAGTATCTTGGCCGACTGCTGGAAGCGACCTGCTCCAAGTGTCTTGATGGTCAGGAAAAGATTGCGATCAAGTCCCTGAATGGCTGAAATGGAAAGATTGACCACAGTAGGCAAAGCTAACACGAAAAGCCCGATCATCATCCCTGCGGGGGTAAAGAGAAGCCCTAAATACCCGAGAGGACCACTGCGGCTCAGTACGGCATAGAAAAAAAGACCGACAACCACGGTGGGTAGGGCCATCAGGGTATTTAAAATGATAAGGAGAGTAGATTTACCTTTGAAGGTATTCAGAGCGATCAGCAGGCCGAGAGGTATGCCCATCACTGCAGCAAAAAAGGTAGATGATGCGGAAATTTTTAGAGAGGTCCACACAATGAAGTAGACCTCTCTATCCATGCCGGCAATTAGATTTAGTGCGTTCCAAAAGGAATTGCTGAGAAAACCCAAATTACACCATCAACTACTTTTTGGCATCCGGGAAAAACAATTGTTTGCCGTTGAGTTTAAAATCAGCAATTACTTTCTGACCTTCAGGACCGGTAACGTAATCAATGAATTTCTTTGCAAGGGCAATGTTTACGGTGGGATGCTTTTGCGGGTTTACCGCAATGATTCCATACGGGTTGAAGAGAGCTTTGTCTCCTTCTTTTACGATGACCGAATCAATTTTTCCTTCATATGCTATGAACGTTCCTCTATCGGCAAGTGCATAGCCTTTTTTATCATTTGCCATCTGCAGCACTGGACCCATGCCCTGGCCTGCTTCGAGATACCACTTGCCTTCGGGCTTGATACCGGCTTCTTTCCACAATTGCTTTTCCATCTGGTGGGTTCCGGAATCGTCGCCACGGGAAATAAAATCCGCTTTGCCCTGGGACAGCAGCTTGAACGCTTCAATGGCGTTTGCGGCTTTTTTCACGCCGACAGGGTCATCTTTTGGACCGATAATTACGAAGTCATTGTACATGACGTCCCGACGATCTACGCCGAATCCGCTTGCCACAAATTTATCTTCGGCCGGCCGAGCATGCACGAAAACAACATCCACATCGCCGTTTTCGCCCAATTTAAGAGCTTTACCGGTTCCGACGGAGATTACTTCGACTTTGACGTTGTTCGCTTTTTCAAAAGGCGGGAGCAGGACATTCAGCAATCCTGACGCTTCCGTGCTCGTTGTAGTGCTCATACGGAGTCGCTCCTGGGAAAAGGACGACGTAGCAAAGAGCATCGCGAAACAAGCCGTGAACATTATCACCAAAAATGTTTTCAAGATCTACCTCCGATAAATGTGAGTTTACTATTCGTCGTATTTGACTGCATAGGCGGCATCGTTGTAGATGCCTTCACCGTACTTGTCTTTTCCGTAATCTCTAATGATGGTTTGGCCGGCCGGCGATGATAGGTAATCAACGAATTTGCCGGCAATGTCGGCGCCGGGGGTCGAACCGGCAGGTGCGGCAAGAGCGTGATAGGTGTTCACCAGGAACTTGTCGCCGCGATACAGAATTTTCAGGTTGGGAAGATTCTTTTTCTCGGCTACCCAAGTGCTGCTGTCGGTCATAAAGTAGCCTTTTTCATTGTTCGCTCTTTTGAGAGTGGCCTTCATAAAATCTTTCGTAACCACATACCAATCACCTGAAGGGGTGATACCGGTTTTGTTCCAAAGCTCCATTTCTTTCTTGTGAGTCCCTGAGTTGTCGCCGCGAGAAAAGAAGAGCGCCTTTTTATCCGCGATTCTCTTGAAAGCGTCTTTAGCTGAATCGGCTTTTGCGATTTGAGCGGGATCATCTTCCGGTCCTACGATGTAGAATTCGTTAGAACCGATCAGAGTCCTTTTTACCGCCCACCCTTCTTCAACGGCCTTTTTCTCGGCTGCAGGGGCGTGGACCATGATCATATCGACCTTTTTGTCCTTGAGAAGCTTTAAGGACTCTCCTGAACCGGCCTTTTTCCAAAGAAGAGATGCATCGTTTTTCTTCCCGAAATCATTGGCGAGAGCTTCCACGAGTCCCAGTTCACCGGGGCTGCCTGTTGCAAGAGAAAATTTGCCGGCGTAATTTCCGTACGTTGCGTTCCATTCATCGCAGCTTACGTATGAAGGCGTCACGGTTGAACAGATGAGCAATACTAATGCGATGATTAGCAATCGTTCTTTTTTCAATTAATCCTCCTTTTGGACTGCATTTTGCGGAAAAACCATTTTTCCGCATAAATTCAAATCGTAACCGACCAGTTGCGAGGTGAGATCACGGAATGCATTCTCATGGAGCATTCCAAGAAAGAGCTGCACGCCGCGGTCGAAAAAGCGATCCTTGGGAATGACGAGATCGTACCTTTCCAGACGCAGCGGAATAAAATCCAATCCCAGGAGACCGGCGACGGCAGATATACCAAGACCGGCATCGGCTCTCCCCGACAATATTTCAACTCCCACGTCCATGTGTCTCTGAAGCTCGATGTCGTACCCATTCAGGCTGGAGCCCTGGATTCCGGCTTTTTCCAGTTCCATGTCAAACAGCAGCCTAGTTCCGGTACCTTTGGGACGATTGACGATTCGTATATCGGAGCGGGCGAGGTCGGATATAGATTGAATTGATTTGGGGTTTGAAGGAGCTATGAGAAGGCATTGTTCCCGGCGGCAAAAATTTACTATTGCAGGTAATTGCCCTGTCTCGGATTGGGCGAATCCAAAATTGTATTCCTCACTATCGTCTTGAAGCAAGTGGCTGGTCGCCATGTGGCACAGTTGTTTCTTTACGGCTCTCAGGCCACCTAAGCTGCCAAGATTGCCAAAAACCGCGATGTGATCGGAATAGAGCTTATTGAAGAGGGTAATGGCTCTATCCAAGAGAATGTCGTTGCTGCCGGCAATAATGAGCAACCCGTGATATTCGGGCAAAGGTTGTCTTGGAGCGGGCATGTTTATTGTGGAGTTTTCTATCCATCGTTCCACAAGTGTCTTTGGGAATAGCCATTTTCCGGTGACTTTAGTTGCGGGCAAACCTTTTTCGGCAATCAGGCTGTAGATAACTTTTTCATTGAGGTCCAGCAACTGCGCCATTTCTTTGGTGGTGAGAAGTTCTTCCATGCCTGATCCTTCAACTTGTTAGATGTCGTTAATATATAGCTATAAAGATCCTCATTGGTCAAGGAGTGAAATTTGAAACAACCTATATAAACCAAGACTGATCCAGAATGATTACGCGGACTCAGATTGAGGAAATAGTTTCAACCTGCAATGATGGCTAAGGTAAGCGTTTCAGATTGGAACTCAAGATCTAACAGCAAAGGTTCGGTTAGTGGTAAATAATTGTAATTAAAGGATAATGAGAGGGGTTGGCGAATTGGCATTGTAATTGCTTTGTTCCCTGCAGGAGTAGTCATGAGACTAGCACTTCCGGAACACCAAGGCCGGATAGCACCGGTTTTCGACAATTGCAGGCGCCTACAAATATTTCTCATTGTGGGAACTTCACATGAGCTTGAATTTGAACAGGATTGGACCAGCTGCAGGAGGGAATTGAGGCCGCTCAGGCTGAAGGAGCTCGGGATTGAGACCCTGATATGCGGTGGAATCAGTTGCTGGACGGAAAACCAGATTCGAATGCGTCAGATCAGGGTGATCCCATGGATGTCGGGCGACATTTGCGACATCTTGCCGGCTTTTTGCACGGGGTGTCTCCATGATCCCAAGTTTTTCATGCCGGGCAGGTCACCGGTCAACAGAGGTCAATGTAAACATAGACGGGCTCATCGGCGATCATCTGAAATGAGCCATTTTACTGAACAGGAGAACGAAAATGCCAAGATTTGATCAAACCGGTCCAATGGGAATGGGACCCCGAACCGGATGGGGCCGCGGGATATGTGCAGGTAATGTTGGACAACCCTTTGGAATGGGCAGAAGAGGACAAAAAAACTTCGCGGGAGCGGGAATGGGCCCGAATGCGTGGCGCAAATTCGCACCCCAGGAAGATGTTTCCGGCGCTCAGCAGGAATCCGTAGGTCTCATGAATCGCATTGAGCAGATGGAAAAGGTTTTGGATAGACTTGTAACCCGCCTGGAGGAGCTGGAAAACAAATAATAAATGTGACTTCAGGCGTCGGGGGCGGGAAGTCGTGCCTAATTGATAGAAATGGTTATTCTATCATGACCGACCGCTCCCAATTTTAATATTGGGAAACATCAGAGAAGAGGTGAAATGTCCGACCAACAACAGTGTGATACAAACAGTTCATGTTCGTCCTGCTCTTCGGCGCAACAATGTGATCAATCAGCTCAGCAAGAGCATATGAATGCTCGATTAAATGGGCAGCTTTCTCGAATCAAACACAAGATTCTCGTTATGAGCGGCAAGGGCGGCGTGGGTAAGTCCACGGTGGCTACCAATCTGGCGGTTGCTCTTTCGGAGTTGGGAAAGAAAGTCGGTATCTTGGATGGAGATGTTCACGGCCCGAACATTCCTAAGATGTTGGGTTTAGAAGGGCAGGTTCCGTCGGGTGGTCCAAACGGACTTGCCCCACTGGAATTCTCTCCGAATCTGAAGATCATGTCGGTTTCGTTTCTCTTGCCCGATTCGGATACCCCGGTGATTTGGCGTGGACCGATGAAGCATTCGCTGATGCAGCAATTTGTAGGAGAAGTCATCTGGGGAGATTTGGATTACTTGATAGTTGATCTTCCTCCGGGGACCGGTGACGAAGCGATGAGTATCGCTCAGATACTTGGCAATCCCCTTTCTGCGGTTATAGTTACTACGCCCCAAGAGGTAGCATTACTGGATTCCAGGAAATCCGTGATGTTCGCGAGGACTCTTGGTTTGAATATAGTGGGGATCATTGAGAATATGAGTGGGCTGAAGTGCCCTCATTGTTCTGAAATAATCAATTTGTTCAAAACCGGCGGCGGTAAAAAGGCTGCAGAAGAAATGGGACTGAACTTTCTTGGTGCGCTGCCGATCATTCCGGAAGTCGTTAAGTCCGCGGATGCAGGTATTCCACTCATAGAGCTGGATGCGGCACCGGAGATTGGTGATATATTCAAAAAACTGGCTCAAAATTTGGACAAATCCTTAAATAGTAAACAAGCATGATAAAAACCGGAGAACAAGAATGAAGATTGCAATAACTTCAACGGGAAAAGATTTGAATTCCGACATGGATCCCCGATTTGGTCGGGCTCGATACCTTTTGATCCTTGACGAGAACGGGAATTTGATTGAGTCCTTCGATAATTCAGCGAACATCAATGCGATGCAAGGGGCGGGGATCCAGGCCGCCAAAACGGTTTTCGAAAAGGGTGTAAACGTTTTGGTAACCGGGCGTTGTGGTCCCAATGCCTTTAAGACGCTGCAAGCAGCGGGAGTTAAGGTTGTGGTCGATCAATCCGGTCCCGTTCTTGATGCTGTTGCCAAACTCAAGAGCGGTAAGCTGGAATTTGCTTCACAGGCAAATACCGAAGGCCACTGGTAAGAGGTGAACGTTTGAATTTTGAGTGGCTTTCGCATTTCAACGTAACGGCATATTTACTCGGGATTGTAATACTTTTCGTGGTCATAGCGGCCTGGTGCTGGATGGAGCTTAAGCTTCAACCGGAAAGGGGCACTCTGGGCAATCCGGATGTGACGGCACATTCCCGGGGCAAATGTGGCGATGCCATGGAAATATCCCTTCAATTCCGGGATGACAAGGTCGTTGCCGCAAAGTACTGGACTGATGGGTGCAGGATGAGTAACGACTGCGGCGCTGCTGCGGTGAGACTCGCTCTGGGCAAAACCCCGGAGGAGTTGGCTGATCTTGATCATCGGAACATTGAAGCCGAAGTGGGATATCTCCCGGAAGAAGACAGGCATTGTGCGACACTTGCCGCAGGAACTCTCCATGAGGCACTTCGGATTTATATGACGGCGGCACCGGAATCCACTGGATCAACGAATCCATTAGGTAAGATTAAATGATTATAAGTATAGCGAGCGGCAAAGGCGGAACCGGCAAAACAACAATAGCCACCAGTTTGGCCGCGAGTCTGGGATCAAAAGCTCAACTACTTGATTGTGATGTGGAAGAGCCTAATTGTCACATCTTTATGAAACCGAAGATTGAAAAGCGGGAGATCGTAACGTTACCGATTCCCGAAGTGAATCAGGAACTTTGCACTCTTTGCGGCAAATGTAATGAAGTATGCCGCTTTCATGCAATTCTGCCGTTGGGAGATCAGGTTTTAACTTTCAAAGAAATGTGTCATGGCTGCGGCGGCTGCATGTTGTTCTGCCCGGAAAAGGCAATCACTGAAACGACGAGAGAATTGGGCACCATCGAGAGCGGCTGGGCAGGGGATGTCCGCTTTGTGTACGGAAAGCTTCGAATAGGTGAAGCGATGTCTCCACCGTTGATAAAAGCCGTGAAGAAGAAAGTCCGACCTGAGCTGATCAATATTATAGATGCTCCGCCGGGTACGTCCTGCCCCGTGATGAGCTCAGTTAAGGGATCGGATTTCATACTTATGGTAACTGAACCGACTCCGTTTGGTTTACATGACCTGAAGCTCGCAGTAGAGGCCGTGAAGCCTTTGGAAATTCCGCTGGGAGTGGTTATAAACCGTTCGGACATAGGAGACGGTAAAGTTGTGGAATTCTGTGAAGCAGTTGGAATTCCCATTCTGGGACAAATTCCTCATAAACGGAAAATAGCGGAGGGTTATTCGCGAGGCAATCTGCTCATTGATACCGATCCCGGTTTGAAAGATTTATTCCGAAAGATAACTTCGTACATTCAGACCCGAGTTTCAAATTCCGGTTTGATTCAAGAACGAGCGGCAATATGAAAGAAATTCTCATAATCAGCGGCAAAGGTGGAACCGGAAAAACTACGGTGTGTGCAGCGTTTGCTAAAATGGCTGAAAGTTGTGTATTGGCCGACTGCGATGTGGATGCATCCGATTTGCACATTCTAGTGAAACCAAAAAAGCTGCGTCAAGAAGAATTCAGAGGCGGTCACAAGGCAAGAATTAACCTCGATGAATGCATAGCCTGCGGCGAATGTATTCAGCACTGCAGGTTTGATGCAATTTCGGACCAATTTCAGGTAGATCAACTCGCTTGTGAAGGTTGCGGCGTTTGTTTCCATGCATGTCCTCAATCGGCTATATCCATGGAAGAGTGCCTGAACGGACACTGGTTCATTTCTGAAACGGAGTTTGGCCCGATGGTGCATGCCGCTCTTTTGCCGGGTGAGGAGAATTCCGGCAAATTGGTTGCGTTGGTTCGGGGACAGGCGAAAGAATTGGCGAAAAGCGGCAACAAATCTCTCATTATTGTTGATGGGGCACCGGGAGTGGGTTGTCCGGTGATCTCGTCGATTACCGGAACTGATCATGTGCTCATTGTAACTGAACCGACACTTTCCGGAATGCATGACATGAAGCGGGTTGCTGAACTGGCAAGAAGCTTTAATACTGAGATTTCCGTTTTGATCAACAAATATGATTTGAACGATGCCGTTTGCAGTGAGATAAGAGGCTTCTGTACGAATGAGAATATTGAGATAATAGGACAGGTGCCGTATGATCCCGAAGTGATAAGATCAATGACAAGATGCGAACCTTTAACGTCGAAGGGATCAGCGGCGGGAGCGGCCGTCCAAGAAGCCTGGGAGAAGTTCATGCGGAACTTGGCGGCTTGAGTGGTATTTATTTGGAAGAAAAAGGAAAGAATCATGCCGATATATGAATACGAATGTCTTGATTGCGGAAAGGTTAGTGAGTTGCTTGTCGGAATAGGCAGGAATTCCGATGAACTTAAATGTGTAGGATGTGGGGGTTCATCTCTCAAATCAGTCATGTCGGTGCCGTCACAACCCGCAATAAAGGACTCCGGTCCTGCCGCCAAAGGTGCATGCTGCGGTTCCAATCCTTCGGCTACGGGATGCGTTCCGGGCAGCTGTTGCGGCAATCCATCATATTGATTTTCTCGGTTCAAGCTGCGATACTTAACATTCAATTCTGAAAAAACATCAAGAATTAACGGAGGTTATTACTCCTTGGCCGTCAACGATATGGACATATTTGACGATCTTGAAGGTATGATCGTCGAAGAGGCAAAGAAAAAGTATTCCGATCAGGTAATGGATCATTTCATGAATCCGCGAAACAATGGCCCGCTTGAATCTCCGGATGCATTCAATGCAATGACCGGTATTTGCGGAGACACCATTGGTTTTTTCGTCGGGATAGAGAACGGGGAAATCTCACGAATTGCATGGGTGTCCGACGGATGCGGTCCAACCGTGGCCTGTTCGAGTGCACTGAGTTGCATGGCTCAGGGCAAAAGAGTGGATGACGCTCTTGAGATCACCAGCAAAGAACTCTTGGAGTACCTCGGTGGGTTGCCCCTGGAAAATACTCATTGCGCCGATCTGGCGGTGAACACGCTCAAGAGCACGATACGCAAGACGATGTAATGTGAAATCTTCTTTTAAGCCGAAAGTGAATAGAACCTGATAATTTGACTTGGAGCGGTGCTTCGTTTAACAGGCGAGTACATCGGATTTCGCCGCTGTCTCGTTTGCTTTTCAGTACTTACATGTTGCTGAACTAACCGGCTTGGTTTTCGCCATCCAAGCCGTGCTCCTTCATTTTTCTCCACAAGGTCGTCTTGCTGATCCCCAGTTCCCGGGCTGTTTGCAATTTACGATAATTGTTGCGCTTTAACGCTTCACGAATGACGTGGACTTCTATTTCGTCCAATTTTAGTCCTGCGGGAACTACGGATTCACTCTGATGAAGGCTCCTGAACGGTTCGGGAAGATGAACCGGTTCTATGAGGCTGCCGTGGCATAGAATGAATGCGTGTTCAATCGCATTTTCCAATTCCCTGATGTTACCGGGCCAATCATGCTGCATGAACGCGGACATGCTCAACCCCGACAGTCCCGCAATATCTTTTCCCTTTAATCGATTGAAGCGAGTAATGAAATTTTCCACCAAGAGCGGGATGTCTTCACGTCTCTCTCTGAGCGGAGGAAGATTGAAAATGAACACTTTGATTCTGTAATACAGGTCTTCCCGGAATTCCCCAGATTCAACCATGGCTTGGAGGTTCTTGTTGGTTGCCGCAATTACTCTGACGTCTACTTTTCGTGAGGATACCGCTCCCAAGGGTTCAAAGGTTTTTTCTTGAAGAACCCGCAACAATCTCACCTGTAGGGATGGAGAAACATCGCCAATTTCGTCCAAAAAAATGGTTCCTCCATCGGCTAAAGCGAATCGACCCGGTTTATTCTTTTTTGCTCCGGTGAAGGCTCCGGCATTGTAGCCGAACAATTCCGATTCCAAGAGGGTGTCTGGGATTGCGCCGCAGTTCACCGTTATGAGGGGCTTGTCGGCTCGTGAGGAGAGATTGTGAATTGCCTTGGCCAACAGCTCTTTACCCGTTCCGCTTTCACCCTGAATTAAGACGATACTGTCGCTCATGGCAACATCCGGCAGGATCATGAAAATTTCCTTCATCTTGGGACTTCTCGAAATCATGTCCTCAAAGGATGAAGCTTTTCGGATTTCCTTTCGAAGGCTTTCCACTAATGTGAGGTCCCGGAAAGTTTCGACGCCGCCTAAAAGGTTGCCTTCCCTGTCTTTAAATACTGAGGTGCTGATACTTATGGGTACCCGGGTTCCATTCGTTTTGAGGATGAAAACCGGTTTGTTGATGATGGGTTTGCCGTCTATTATTGTTTGCTTAAGGGCGCATTCTCCTTCACAGATTTCGGCTCTGAACACCTCGCAGCAGGGTTTGCCAAGTGCCTGGTCTACGGGGACTCCGGTAATTTCTTCAGCAGCCTTATTGAAGGAAGTTATGACGAAATCTTTGTTGACCGTGAAAACCCCATCTGCAATCGAATCGAGAATCATTGAGATTTCTTCGGACGACAATTGGGATTCGGACTGATTTGGCGATTTCATAGAGGGCCTATTTGGAAACTTGTTCTAAAGCGTAAACAAACGGTAGAATGTAATCCGGCTTCCTACATCGTTTGGACAGCATGTATATGCTCTTAAAGGGTCATTGGATCCTGCAGCAAAATTCCGAAATGTTCTTGACATTGAAACCAAAGAGAAGTAGCCGAGAAATACAAAATTTATCACACATGAGGGTCATAATGGGAGCGCTCAAGAGAGCCTTGGGGCTGTTTGCCGATTATTACAAAGTTTTTGCCGTCGTATTCGTGAATTGTTTACTCATATTCATAGTCTTAAATTTAATTGCTGATTCTTATTTTGCAACGAAATCCTATTACGAAAAGGCTTTGGCCAAAGCAGGGACTCCGTTTTCCTATCGAAAATTCAATGAATGTCTTAGACCGGTTCATCCGGAGTTGAATGATGAGCAGATCGACCGTCTCATTCAAGAATCCAGGCGAACAATACAGATCTACGAACCCTTTTCTCAATTTAAGGAACAGCCTGTTACGGGTCAATTTGTGAATATCGATCCAAAAGGATACAGGCTTGTGAAAAACCAGAAGAGCTGGCCTCCACCTAAGGACGCTTTTACTGTTTTCATTTTTGGGGGATCCACAACTCTTGGGGTTGGAGTTGCGGATTACCAAACAATACCTTCTCACATTCAGGAACTTCTGGCGAGCGAGTTCGGAATAGACGCATGGGTGTACAATTTTGGACGAGGCATGCACTACTCATTGCAAGAAAGGGTCATCTTCGAAAGGCTTCTCATGGCGGGGTACGTTCCGAACGTGGCCATTTTTATAGATGGATTGAACGACCTCACTTTAGCTTCATCGGGTTTACCCGGAAGGACAAAGGATCTCAGCGCTTTCATGCAGGAGGGCGAAGTTCCCATGTATCAAAAAGTGATACGCAGTCTGCCTCTTGTAAAATTTGTCATGGGATCTCCACCACACGAAAGTCATACGGACCCATTCCTGAAAGCAACTCCGGAGAACCGTAAGGAGCAGTTGAAAGCTACGGAGGAGAGGTATCGAGCAAACTTGAAATTGACAAAGGCGATTGCAGAAGCTTACGGCGTTGTTCCAATTTTTGTTTGGCAACCTGTTCCGGTCCACAAATACAATAATGAGTACTGTGTATTCGGAAAATTCGACTACGATCTCAAATTGACACCGGTTAGGCCGGGTTATGAGTATATGGCCAAAAGAATAAAAGAAGACCCCTTAGGTCCCAACTTCATCTGGGCTGCGGATATTCAGAATGATTCAAAAAAACCGCTTTATGTTGATGCAGTTCACTACAGCAGTGAATTGAACCAAATGCTGGCACGTTTCATACTTGAAAACGTGCGAGACCGAGGGTTGGTAGCGGAACTCAATTCTTCAAAATACGTTAAAGAATCAACTCAGAGTTCACATCCCCAATGAACATCCGTTAAGAAAATGATTGTTGAAAGAGATAGGTCCGACAAGAAGGACATTTTGCCGGACAAAAAGTATGAAGCCGTAGATAGGAGAAGCGCAAATTAAACGTGAGCAATGGGTTCGTGTCTGCTTTTGGGTTTTCGGTGTTCTTCTCGGAGGTGTTCTCACTTATACCACCCGCCATTTTATAAACGGGGATGCGATCAATTACATTGAAATGGGTGAAGCCCTACGCTCAGGGCGTTATTTTGATTTTATCAATTTAACGGCCAGTCCGGGGTATGCAGCCCTACTTGGACTTGGGCAATGGTTATTACAAACGAACCGAGCCGACGAGATTTTGTGGCTCAAGCTGATCAATTTCCTGTCCATCATCGCAGCCATGGGATCCTTCGATTATTTTCTCAGCAAACTGAAATCCAATCTGTCATCGTTCTCCCGCGAAAATCCTCAGCCGCTTCCCGGC
The DNA here is from genome assembly GCA_964613745.1 of uncultured Syntrophaceae bacterium. Taxonomy (GTDB): domain Bacteria; phylum Desulfobacterota; class Desulfomonilia; order Desulfomonilales; family Desulfomonilaceae; genus CAZTJA01. The sequence continues at coordinate 34,055 of CAZTJA010000012.1, read as the reverse complement.
TATCTCATTTCAGCCATCCTCTATTCAGTTTTTTTGTTCAGCCTGTTTGAATGGATTCGTCCTCGGCTCATGGCACCTGAAATGGTGATAATGGCGTTGGTGTTCGTTTGTGTTGCAGCAATTCTCAAGATAAGACGAGATCCGGAGCAATACGGCGGCTATATTATTTTGGGCGTATTTTCCGGTCTCTGTTATTTGTTTAAGGCGTTTTACCTGCCGTTTTCCTTTTTTCTTTATGCTACGGCTTTTTTTGCAGCAGGTTCTCGGCGAAAGTACATCCCAAAAATTGCCGTATCGGCAGCAATAATGATTGTGTTGGTTGTACCCTGGGCGGCAGCGCTTAATTGGAAATTTGGTGTACTGACTATCGGAGAAGCAGGAACGCTCAATTATGGGATATACGTCAAATCAAAAGGTGAACCAATAAATAAACCGAACGTTTTTTTGCAAGACCCGAAAGTGTTGTCCTACGATCATGAGCTGTTTCAAAATGCGACTCGTCCTGCCACCTTCGATCCCGGTTATTGGAAAATCGGCATAAAACCGGTTTTCGATTTCAGTCCTCCCCTGAAAAATCTGGTTCGGCACCTTTCTGAGATCATTACCGACCATCCCTGGTTTTCAATAGCCTTTCTTTTTTGGTACATATTTGTGCTCGGACTAGGATCTGTGAAATTTGGTCCTCTCCGACCCTTGTCCGTCCCACTTTGCTTGGCTCTACCCGGTTTGGCCGGCATAGCAATGTATTCGATCATCCATGTGGAAATGCGCTACATTTCCCCGTTCCTGGTGCTTGTGCCCGGTGCGCTCGTCACCTCATTGAGAACCGAGAATCCTGAATCGAAACGGATAGCTCAATCTTCTTTCGTTCTTACGGCAACCATCTTAATACTTATTGTATTTTCCGCCTGGGGTCAAAGCGCACGTTCTTTGTATTCGGTTCCGGGTAAGCCGTCCTTCGAGAAATCGTATTTACAAATGGCAACGTTAAATCAGCAGCTCAGAGACTATGGTGTTGCAAGCGGATCGCATCTGGCGGTGGTCGGATTGCCGCCTATATATTGGGCTCGAATCGGCGGTTATCGGATAATCGGTGAAATTCCGGATGTTGATGAATTCTTAGCCGTCGGGATTGAGTCCCGGTCAAAGGTAGTTGAAAACTTAAAACGAGTTGGTATGAGGGCCATAATCGCAAGAGATAAACGGTTTAGCGAGTTAGCTTCGGAGGGCTGGAAGCCGCTAATCGGAGTGGATGATTTTTATGTGTTGCTCCTATAGATAAACGAAAAAACCCTGCATGGTGCAGGGCTTTTCAGAAACTATCTTGATAAACCAATCAGCCTTCGTGAACGGGCCTTTCAGTCTCCATGTAATACGATTGGGGATCGGTGAAGAACAATTTAAGATCGTTAAGAGCCTTAAAGTGATTCCGTTCTTCTATGAGCATTTTGGACAGGAAGTCTTTTTCAAATGAATCGGATGCCTTTGCAAGCTCTTCCTCATAGAATTTGATTGCGCCCTGCTCCATGTCGATGCCGATTTCCAGAGCTTCAATGTCTCCGGTCTGGGCTGAAATTTTAGAACCCAGTTCGGTTATTCGGTCTCGAATTAGTTTATCCAAGTTTTCATTTTCGACTGAGTGCGAACGCCAATCACCCGTCCAGGTCTTACCGGCTTTCAGCGTGTCAAAAATCTCTTTGCATCGTTTTATGTGAATGCCTTCGTCGGCCATGAGACTCCGGAACATCTGGCGTCCAAGTTCATTGGAGGCGGTGTCGGCAGCCTTCTTGTAAAATTCCCGACCCTTTTGTTCCTTTTCTATGGCCATTGCCAGCATCTGCACGGACCTGTCTTGTGTATCCACCAATTTTCCTCCTGAACAAACTCGAGAACTCGAAGGAGAATGAAGACTCCTTCGAGTGAAGTAATTTACTCGGCCTTAGCCGGTTGGTCTTCGGATCCGCTGAGCTTCAGAAGATTAGCCCAACGGCTGTTGATCTTTTCCTGGATATACGAAATCAGAGTTTCGTCCAGGTGCCTGTATCGGCCTTGGCCTTTGAAGTATTCTGAAACGGGTTTCAGCTCTTTGGGCTTTCTCGTCAGTTTGTAGATCCCGTTTTCGACTTCATAGAGCGGGAATACGCCGGTATCTACTGCGAGCTGACCATATTCGATGGCCTTATTCGGAGGTATTCTCCATCCCGTTGGACAAACCGAAAGAATGTGAATGTAGGAAGGCCCGTCCACGGTGACGGCTTTCTGGATTTTTTTGATAAGATCATTATAGAAAGTCGGGCAAGCTGTAGCTGTATAAGGAATGTTATGAGCTGCAGCAATTGCGGTCATGTCTTTCTTCCAGGTCATCTGACCGGCAGGATGGACCTTTCCGGCGGGTGATGTGGTGGTGCTGGCACCGAACGGGGTCGAAGATGATCTCTGGATACCGGTATTCATGTATGCTTCATTATCGACGCATACATAAATTACTCTATGTCCTCTTTCCATCATTCCGGAGAGTGCCTGAAATCCGATATCGGCGGTGCCGCCGTCCCCGGCCATGGCTACTATCGTCACGTCCTTGTCGGGAATGCGACCTTTTCTCCGGAGGGCCTTCAATCCTGATTCGACTCCGGATGCAACTGCAGCGGCATTTTCAAAGGCGACATGAATCCAGGGCACGTTCCATGAGGTGAGCGGGTAAGGGGATGAAATAATTTCCATACACCCGGTTGCCATGGCGAGCACCATATCGGGACCGATGGCTTTTAGGACGTGGCGAATCGCCAAAACTTCGGCGCACCCCTGACAGGCACGGTGACCGGAATTGATATATTCCTCAGCCGGAAAATTCTTTAACGGTTTTAATAATTTTTGTTTCGCTTCAGCCATTGGATAATCTCCATTCGTAACGGATCAGCCTCTGACTCCGTAAATATGATAATCGTATGTTGTTTCCACCAGAGCTTGCTCGACCATCTGCTCGACATCCTTGGGTGTAACATCTCTTCCGCCCAAGCCGGCGACCATACAATGCACTTTAGGCCTTTGGGGTTCGTGGTAAAGCAGTGCACGGATTTCGGAAGTCACGGGGGAACTGGAAGCTCCCAAAGAAAGAGCCCTATCCAGAACCACGACATCCTTTGCAGGGGCAAGAGCTGCTTTTAGTTCCTGAACCGGAAGAGGGCGCCATAATCTCAGTTTAACGAGGCCGACTTTTTTGCCCTGTTCACGCATTTTATCGACGGCTAAAGATGCGGTTTCACAGATTGAGCCCATTGCAAAGATGATGGTTTCCGCGCCTTCGGTCTTGTATGTCTCAACGGGAGAATAGTTGCGTCCCGTTATTTTTGCCTGTTCCTGCCAAGCCTGAATGATGGTCGGTTTTGATTCCCAGAGCACATTATCATGAGCCTTTTTCTGTTCGGCATATATTTCGGGCATTCCAAATGCGCCCATGGTAACTACCTTGTCGGGGTACAATCTCTGGAGCGGTTTGAATTGCGGCAAATACGAAGAAACCATCTCCTTGGTCCAGAATTCGATGGGTTCAATGACGTGGGTGAGGTTAAAACCGTCAACATTGATCATCACCGGCAAGGAGACTTTTGGGTCTTCGGCTACCCGGAATGAATGGAAAATAGCGTCATAGACTTCCTGGCCGTTTTCACAGAAAACCTGTATCCAGCCTGAATCGCGAACCATCATGGTATCGGAGTGGTCGTTCCAAATGGATAGAGGAGCACTCAAAGCTCGGTTGGCCAGAAACATGACAACCGGCAGTCTCATGGAAGATGCTATGAAGACTATTTCCGACATCAGGGCCAGTCCCTGAGCGGCGGTGGCCGTAAAAGTCCTGGCACCTGCTGCTGCGGAACCACAACACACGCTCATGGCCGAGTGTTCAGATTCCACCGGCACAAACTCCGCATCCAGGTGGCCGTCCGCTACCAATTCCGATAAATGTTCTACAACGTGAGTCTGCGGCGTAATGGGGTATGCCGCTATGACATCCACATCGCACAAGCCGACTGCTTCGGCTGCTGCAATGGAAACTTCAATTCCTACTTTGCGTCCCATCAGTCACCCTCCTCCTGCATTTCAATCGCATCGACGGGGCACTCATAAGCGCAAATGCCGCAGCCTTTGCAGTAATCAAAATTCCATACAACTACATTGTTTTCATAATCGGGTCGAATTGCGGCGTCTGGGCACATGATGTAACATCTTGAGCATCGGATGCATTTTTCTTCGATGTATTTGGGTCTCTGGGAGCGCCAGGTGCCGGTATGGTAACATGAGGCGTTGCCGGGTTCCGTAATTACTCCGCCGGTCTCAACTTCCTGCCATTCTATTTTATCCATGGGTTTAGTCATGGTTTCCTCCAGTTCGGGTCGATCAGATCGTATGACTATATGATGACTGTCTCGCTGTAAGCTCTTTCCATTGCCTGTATATTTCTGGGAGCAATCTTTCCGAATCTCTTCTGGAAAGGCTCCTTGAGAGCGTCAACGGACAGAATGCCTGTGCCTTTAACAAGAGCGCCGACCATGGTGGTATTTGTTATAGGTAATCCAAGTACTTCACGCGCTATTTTGAGTGCATCGACAACCGCCAATTTACCATCATATGAAAGAGATTTTCTAATTGAATCCGCATCCTTGGAAGTGTTCACAATTAAGATGCCATCGCTCTTAATTCCTTCGGTGGGGTTTGCTATCTCCAAGAGAGATGGATCAAGAACTATTACGACATCCGGTTCATAAATTTTTGATCGCAGTCGAATGGGTTCATCATCGACTCTTGCGAACGCGACCACGGGAGCACCGCGTCGCTCAGGACCGAAACTCGGGAAAGCCGTAGCATATTTTCCCGTGTCAATGGCAGCTTGGGCTACAAGTTCAGCCGAAGTAACGGCTCCCTGGCCGCCTCTGCCGTGAAATCTAATTTCAATCATGGCTGCTCCTATCATTCATATTGAACCAAGACGAACTTGGTGTTGGTCGGATGTCGTTCCAGCACACTTTTCGGAATGCAACCGATCTAAAAGCCGGTGATTACGATATTAATGATGGTTGTGCGTATAATTTCGCGTAAGGGAACGAGCAAAGTCAATTGACTATTTTACCATTTTTTTTCGATAAGGCCATGTTTTCATGATAGGAGACAATGAGAATCGCGTAGCCAGAACTTTAGACACGGCACAAACGTATTTGTTCAGTAATGTAAGGGTATTACGAAAATCAACCCGCTATTTTACATCATCCGGGACGGCAACGCATTCTCGTGTCATAACAATTTCTTCGTTGGTTGAAGCAATAAGAATTCGGATCGGCGATTCTTATGAAGACACATCGATGATGCTCCGGTCTACAGTAAAAGGTTTGTGAGTCCGGTTCAAATTTTCGTCGAAACGAAGCCGAGTGATTCTGAATTCTCCAAGGCTAAAGATCTCACCGTTGCGAAACTACAATTTCTATTTTACAGACCCTTCATGCTTCCTGTTGGCCAATGAATAGGCCAATGCAAGTAGGATGGAATTAAACTTCGTCTGTGCAGTGTCACCGCGGGAAGTGAACACTATCGGCGTAGTTCCAGGTCCTGCACTAATTATGGCGCCGCCTTCAATTGCCACGCCCATGCCGCTCATTGTTTTGGAAAACATCTTATAGAGCACATTTGCAGTATTTATGTCGGTAGCGACAAGACAGTTGGCATCGCCTGTGATTTGGCCTGAATAATGCTTTTCTTCGGCTACTTCAGGGACGGTAGCCAAATCAAAAGACAGCGGTCCTTCTACGACCATAGGTCCGTACTTGATTTCAAGCTCGTCGGCTTTGTCCATGGCCTGACCTGCAAGAATGGTGGACGGTATGGCGGGAGTCTGTTTTTCAACGGCGGTCACAATTGCCACTTTGAGCAGGATGTTTCGTGAAACCACCTTTCTCACGAGATCGACTACATTTTCAATGGCTTTGAGCAACTCTTCCGGATTCCTGAAGGATGGATTAACCCCGACATCGGCAAGAGCGATAAACCTCTTATCCGGTAAGACAAACACCGCATTCATGGTGGCCGTTCTTTTGGTGGATTGAGTCTGCGTACTTCCGGTGGATTTTTTGTAAATGGACAGGGCCTGATGTAGAAGAGTCGCTGAATCAATGCTGCCCTTCATCACCACGAAATCGGGGTGTTCATCGATGAAATTTCTGAATACTTCCGCCATTGAGGCTTTTTTTGCTTCAAAGTCAAAGGCTCCCGCATCTATGGGAAGAATCTCGACCTGATAATCATGTTTCGGATCAATGGACAATCCGGCTTTTCGAATAGTCAAAGAAATGTCGTCCGGATCCCCGATCAGAACGAGTTTGTCGATTAAACCAAGATTCTTTGCATCAACTGCAGCAGTCAAGGCATCGAGATTGTCCGCGCCCACCAGAACTAAACTTGCAGGATGAAACTCGTGTTCGGATATTGATCTTATGAGAGAGGAGGCAAGAAGTTCAAAAGAGAATACTTCTTCGGATAAACCGGGGGCGTTCAAAAAATGGAGCGCCTGCCGCAGATTTGTTGATTCCAGGTTGTAGTTGAAGCGTTTGTCGCCTTCGGGATTTATATAGAGTTCGAACAAATGGTCCGCAGCGAGATATTCAAGTTCAAGCGAATCAACGCAGAGTATGGGCGTGAAAGGGTGTTCCACTTTTGCGTTAATTTTCGTAAAGAGCTTCTGAAAATATGGATCTTCGGCAAGCATGCTTGTAATTGCAATAAAGTGAGGCCGCTCCCAAGTATCGCCCGCGCAGGAGGCTTCCAAGACCGTGGCCGCCTGCAGAGCATACGAATCCACTACCTGCTGAAGGTTTGATCGTAGCAATGGTGAGATGCTGCTTGTTTCAATCACACTGAGCAGCTCGCATATTTCCTTCACACCCGTGCCGATCTCGCGTGAGTTGAGCCTGTAATGGGGAGGAAGTTCAACACCTTCCTCGTTTAAACGTTTAAGGATTTTCGCGAAATCGTAATTGATGAGTATAGAGTTTGCGTCCTGCGTAGACATTTCTCGAAAGATGCGTGTGCCGATTTTTCGAACCACAGAGGCAAATAGTTCATCCAGCGCCATAACCAGCAGATTTAATTTTTCTTTGTTTAGGTCCAGGATGTGAGAAAGCAGAGCGGTCAGTGACTTGAGCGGAGTAACCTTTACGAATCCCCGGAGACTTTGCCGCCACTCAGGAGCGTTTTCCCTGTAAAAAATTCCGGCATCGTACGGATCGAGCGTGGCAAAAGAGAGCGGATTACAAAGTGACGCATTGAGTTTGTCCGATTGGTATTTTTTCTTGAACAGCTTCTTGAACCCCCATGCCACAAGTGCGCCCCTGTTAAGAGAACTGTTGTGAAGCCTTTTCCACGATTCATCTTTGAGTCTCTCGGACAAGACGTAGATCCCGTCCGGAAGATGACCAACGTCGCCGCCGCCGCAGACGATATCCGTCACGGACCCGGGGTCGATGCCGTTTGTCTCCAGACGAGTCGCGATAACTTCAGCCAAAACTTCAGGGTTGTTGCCATGAGTTTTGTAATCAATTTCTTCCCTGAGGAGAATTTCCATTCCTCTCAGGACGAGAACGTAAACGGCATACCGTTTGGCCATTAATGAAATCGTTATGGTGCGATTCAGCTCCCGGAAAATATTGAACAGACTAAGCCCATCTATTTCTCCTGCCTTACGATGAGCCATGTTCATGAGAATCATTTTTGTGATTCGGCTTTCTCTTCCGGGGCCGCTGCTCTTTTGCAAAGACAGAATGTACGTTGAAAGAATGTCGCCGAATATTGGAGAAAGATGGTGAATCCCTTTTGAACTCTCCAGGGCCGACAACAACTGTTCGAGAAAAATCCGAAGATGATCAAAGTCCGACGGGGTTGACCCCTGCTGACCGGCAAAATAAATGTCGGGGATAATTTGGTCTCTGAACACGCCGAGAATTTCCGCCAACTGCTCTTCAGCGGCGGCGAGATTACGCAGTGTCTTTCCCATCTTGTGAGAAGTAGCCACGGAATATTGAATGGGATCATACATGTCGCGAAGGGAACGCGGATCAAAGTAACCGTAACGCACTAATGTTTCTTTTATGCGCCTAACGATCTTGGATATTTGTTGATCTCCATTCATATGAATGAGCCTCTCGTGAGATATAGTTACAGTCTTCCATTGAGTAGAATAGTTCGGAATGTGGTGATTGGTATATAGGAAGAGTGGAAGTATTCGGTGGGTATGAACCGGGTTGAAATCGTTGAAGGCGACCGTAGGCAACGGCAGACGATCGCCTGATTTTTCTATAGAAATTATGAATCCAAAACAATTACGGTCACTTTGCCCGGACCGTGCACTCCAATCGTTAAAGTCAATTCGATATCGGCAGTCCGACTCGGACCGGTTTCCAGTGTGATATTGGTCGGAGGAGTATCGCCCAATTTGGAAAAATAATCTTCGAGCTTTTCGACGATGTTTGAGGATTTCACCACGGCGATGTGGTGCGGCGTCAGTAATCCTCCCTGAATTGGTTTTCCCATGGCACTTGTCGATACAATTGAGCCGGTTTCGGCGATTGCCCAGGGAAGTTCCTGAACACAGGCATCTGCATTGACAAAGTCATCGGACCTAAGATCAGCGTCAATACGAATACTTTTTTCAACATCGGTGGTTTGGGGCGCATAAATCCGCTTCGTTCCGGCAAGTACTTCAGAAAGTATTCCGTTTAATTCCTGAATGTCGGCAGCGCGATATGGTGAGACTGCAACTTTCGAGGCATTCTCAATAAATAATGTGATGAGTTCATCTGTGTTCACGACATCCTCCGTCGAAATGACTTATCCGAGGGAACGGGCATTCGATCTATCCCCTGCTCACCGGCAGCTTTCTTGGCCAAAGGCCATGCGAGTTTCGCGGCGAACTGTCCTATGTCGAACAATTTTGCGGATCGAACGGCTATGCCGAAACCTTGCATACCGGCTCTTTCGACGGCCGGCGTGAGTCCTCGCTCAACTCTGGCTTCCCGCAATCCATGGAGCAGTTTGGGCAAGGGCACCTTTACCGGACAGACATCGCCGCAGGCACCGCACAGAGTAGTTGCATCCAACAGAGGGTGAGCGTTTTCAAATCCGTCAAGCAAAGTAGTGTAAACGATTCCCATTGGTCCCGGGTAGACGGCTCCGTAGCAATGTCCGCCGACTACTCTGTATATCGGGCAGGCGTTTAGGCAAGCTCCGCAACGGATGCATTTCAGCATCTCTTTGAATGGGCCGTTAGCTATATCAGATCGTCCGTTATCCACCAGTACAATGTGCAGTTCCTTAGCGCCGGTAAATTCTGCTTGTTTCCGAGTCCCGGTGATTACGGACATATAACTGGTCAATATCTGACCTGTGGCCGATCTTGGGAGAAGCCGCATAAATTTCGGCAGATCGGATAACGTAGGTATGATCTTCTCAATGGATAGGACGGCCACATGCAATTCCGGCAGAGACGTGCACATTCTACCATTGCCTTCATTCGTGAACAGGCAAATGCTTCCGGAGTCAGCTACGGCAAAATTGGCACCGGAGATACCGGCTTTGGCGGAGAGAAACTCCTGTCTTAGAACGGTTTTGGCAATTTTTGTGAGCACCGCAGGATCTTCGGAGTATTCACAGCCAAGTTTTTCGTGGAATAGTTCCCCGACCTGTTTTCTATTTTTATGAATTGCCGGAACGATGATGTGCGATGGACCTTCGCCTGCAATTTGAATGATGTATTCGCCGAGATCGGTTTCGACAACCTTTATTCCCTGCTCCTCCAAATGAGGATTGAGGTGTATCTCTTCGCTCACCATAGACTTGGCTTTAACGACTTTTTCAATCCGATGCTTTTTCAGTATTCCCGCTATCGTTTCTCTTGCCACGGCCGAATCCGGGGCCATGTGGACAACGGCACCGGCCCGTTCGGCGTTCATTTTGAAACGACGGATGAAGTAATCCAGATTTTCCAGTACTTCCAGCCGAGTCTGTGATGCTATTTCGCGGAGTTCCTCAATCGGTATCGAAGCGACCGCATCGGCTCTCTTTGCACTAAATGTCTCGGCGGCATTGCGTAATGCCGATCTCAAAACCTGATTTTTAATTGCATCGGCAGAGTTTTTTCTAAAAGGAATAATTTCGCAAACGGGATTCATTAAATTGCCTCCGCGAGAACTGCGGCAAGATGTTTTACTTTGACATCAACTTCTCGTCTCTTGATTGCATCAGCAATGTTCATCAGACATCCATGATCGCAGCCGGTGACGGTATCCGCACCTGTTTCAAGAATGGTATCCAGCTTTTCATCGGCCAATGCCATAGATACTTCCGGAAGCTTCGCCATGAAAATTCCGCCGAATCCGCAGCAACGATCCGCCGCAGGCATTGGAACGAACTCAACGCCCCGAATGGAATTGATCAGTTGAAGAGGTTCATCCCTGACTCCCAGTTCTCGGGTTAGTTGACAAGAGGCGTGATACGTCAATTTTCCTCGCCCAGAAAATACGTTTTCATGAGCTTTAAGGACGTGAACCATGAATTGACTGAATTCGTACGTTCTTTCACCAATGGCTTTGGCTTTCTTGAGCATAATGGGGTCATGTTCGAACAGTTCAGGATAATGGTTCTTCACCATTGAAGCGCAGGAACCGGATGGGATCAGAATGGGGTCGGGGCTGCGTTCGAAAACCGAAATGAAATGTTCGGCGGCTTTCCTGGATATATCGCTGTAACCTCCACTATCGGAAGGTTTACCGCAACAGGTTTGATCTTTGGGAAACGAAACGTCTACGCCGAAATGTCTCATCAACTTTAGTACCGCTTCACCGGTTTCCGGAAAAAACGTATCAATGAGACAGGTCGCGAAAAGTTGGACACGCATAAATCACCTCTTCTGAGGTTTCGTTAAGAGTAGGCCGATCGCTCAATAGGCAGGAAGCGATCGGGCCTGATAATCCTCCGTTAATGGACTACAAGAGATGTGAACGGAGGAACATAAGCTTGAAGAAATACCAGTATTCCCACGAGGGATGCCAAGGCGATACTATGGAAAAACACGTATCTTAGAATGTCGCCTTCATGACCATACCATTGCGTTGCAGTGCTCGCCACAACAATGCTCTGGGCGTCTATCATTTTGCCCATTACGCCGCCCGTGGAGTTGGCCGATGCCATAAGGATGGGGCTGATACCGATTTGTTCGGCGGAGATTCTCTGCAGGCTTCCGAAGAGAACATTTGATGCAGTATCGGAGCCGGTCAAAGCCACTCCTAACCATCCTAACAGCGTTCCGAAGAATGGATAGAACATACCCGTCATGGCGAATGTCAAGCCTAGTGTTGCATCCAATCCGGAATACCTTGTCACGAATCCCAGTGACAGCATGGCCGCGATGGTGAGGATGGAATATCTCACCATGTACAGCGTTTCAAAGTACACTCGAAACAGGTCTTTAACTCTATACCCCATTATGAAGCCTGAAATGATGCTTGCCAATAGGATGCCGGTTCCCGTTGCCGAAAGCCAATTCAAGTTGTAAATAGCCGCTTCGGGTGTAGGTTTCGCAACAACCGGCGGAACTCTCTCGATTAGGTTGTGAAGCCCGGAGATGGGGAATTTAAAGACGGAAAGTCCGTCCAGGAACTTCTTCATTTCGGGGAGTCCCCAGATGAATACGAGGACACTCAAGATGATCCAGGGCAACCACGCTCTGGCAACTTGCGCTCTGGTGTGTGAATGAGTGGCCCTTGCCGAACCTGAAGCGGATTTGACACCGTCGACACCCCAAATCTCCTTCGGGTGCCACACCAACAAGAAGATGGTAACCGCCGCCAGAGACACGAGAGAAGCTACGATATCCACAAGCCACGGGCCATGAAAGTTGGAAACGAGAAATTGCGGTACGGCAAATGCTACGCCTGCTACCAAGATGGCGGGCCACACGGCCCACATTCCGCGGAAGCCTGCATAAGCCCAGACCAACCAGAAAGGAACCAGGACTGAAAAGAAGGGTAACTGCCTTCCCGCCATGGCGCTCAATTTCAGGAGATCGAGGTCCGACACCGCCGCCAAAGTAATAATGGGAATACCCAAAGCGCCGAAAGCCACCGGTGCGGTATTTGCAATTAACGAAAGCCCCGAGGCATGCAACGGAGTGAATCCCAATCCGATGAGAATTGCGGAGGTAACGGCGACGGGTGTCCCGAATCCTGCAGCACCCTCAAAAAATGCACCGAAGGAGAATGCAATCAGGACGAGCTGAAGCCTCTGATCCTGGGTTATTGTAGTGAGGCTGTCCTGAAGAACTTGGAATTCGCCTTTCTCTTTGGTGAGTCTGTACAGAAAGATGACGTGAACGACTATCCAACCGATAGGCAGTAAACCGAATAATCCACCTAAAAGTGCTGTTTTTCCAGCCATTTCGGCAGGCATTCCGAAAACAAAAACAGCAACCACGAGAGCGGAAACGAGACCAAGAACAGCAGCCCAATGAGCTTTGATCCTCAGAATGGCCAATGTTCCGAGAAGCACGACTATGGGAATAGCCGCGAGTATTGTTGAAAGCGCAACGCTGTTTAAAGGATTGTAAACTTGTTGCCAAGCCATCAGATAACCTCCCCGTCCTTATTACTTGGGCATTGCCCTATTTCTCCCGATTTCGCGCTCCTCTATCCATTGATTCTCGCAACATCTGGGAAATATGCGTGACTTTCCATCCTGTATCAAAATTGTGAGCAGCGTACAGGAGCTGCATGTAGCAACCGGGATTGGAGGTTACGACCCTCTCGGCTCCGGTCTTTTCGATTGCTTCGATTTTAGCTTTGAGGATCTTCATCGACCGGTCCCGATGAGTTATGTTGTAAATGCCTGCCGAACCGCAGCAGGCACCGTCATCGGGGATGTCTCTGTAGATAAGGTTGGGAATACGTCTGAGTAAATTACGTTGTGGAAGTATGAGTTTTTGGCCGTGCCTGAGGTGGCAGGGATCATGGAAACATACGGTTTCCTGCATGGCTCCGAAAAGATCCGACGAACTTACGGCACTATCGAGAAACTCGGAGACATCTCGTACCTTGCGAGAGAATTCGCCTGCTCTATCTGCGACGGAAAGGCGGGAGAGCATCTCCCCGTAGGTCTTCAATTCGCTGCCACAGGCAGCACAATCGGTTACTACAAAATCCACATTTTTGTCATGGAAGAGCTTGACGTTGTGCTCCGCCATTTCGCGATAGATTTTTCGTTCGCCTTCGGCGATGTTCGGCGTCCCACAACACTGCTGATCTTTCGGAATGAACACCGTGTATCCGGCACGATTGAGGATTTCGATGGTATCTCGGCTGATATCCGCGAAGATAAGGTTCATGGCGCATCCGAGAAAAAAACCGACCCTTCCTTTTTCCTGTCCATGCGCGGGCATAACCTCGGGAATGGTAAAGGAGAGCGGGCGTGCAGGGAGGGGCGGCAACAATGCCTCCATGAAATCGAGGTCATCCGACAACAAGCCCAGCACTTTTGATTTTCTTACCAACCATTGGATTCCGAGATCTTGATACAGGCGAGCCGGAATCATGAACCGATTCAATTTCTTTTGATCTTTGATTGCATATTCGAGCATGAATCTCTTCAGCAGGGGCTGCGGAATGCAGTCTTCTATTCGATTCCTTGCTTCGAGCACCAATTCTCCGGCTCTGACTCCTGCGGGACAAACCGTCTGACAATTGCGGCAGTCGAGACAATGATACATATGCTCGATGAACTCTTCGGAGGCCCGCAATTTGCCGTCCATGACGGCCTTAATCATGGCTATGCGTCCCCGGGGTGATTGTGTTTCTACGGCATCGGTTTTGTAAGTGGGACATGACGGCAGGCATGTACCGCATCTCATGCACTGCAGCACGTCCCCGTAATCGTGGAGATCCAATGTGGAAAATGATTGAGCAATTTTTTCGGAGTCTATTGTATGAGCCATCGTAATCAGTCCGCATTCAAGGAAAAGATTTTGCCGGGGTTGAGTCGACCTTGCGGATCGAATGCTTTCTTGATCCGGCGCATAATATTGACTGCTTCCGGGCCGACCATTTTGGGAAGGTACTTTGCTTTGGTGATGCCGGTTCCGTGTTCGCCGGAGATCGTGCCGCCGAGGCCGATAGCTTTTTCAAAAATTATTTCGTATGCCTCTTCCACTCTGTGGATCTCATCTTTGTCTCTTTCATCGGTAAGACACGTTGGATGAAGATTTCCATCTCCTGCATGACCGAACGTGCCTATTTTGATGTTGTATCTCTGGGCGGCTTCCTTGATGGTTGCCATCATTTCAGGAATGGCGGGGCGGGGGACGGTTACATCTTCTAAAATTGTAGTGGGTTTGACTCTGGCCAGGGAAGTTAAGGCGTTTCGACGTGCGGCAAAAAGCTCATCGGATTCTTTGAGGTCTTTTGCAATTCTTAAAGTACGAACTTTGTTCGCTTTACATGCTTCTTCGATCACGGCCGCATCTTCGGCCACCACTGCCGGGTGACCGTCAGCTTCAATCAAGAGCAGGGCTTCAACTTCTCTTGGCAGACCTATTTTGACGTGATCTTCAACGCAGTTAATGGTCACCCTATCCATGAATTCGAGGGTGGACGGAATGACTTTCCGTGAGATGATGGCCGATACCGTTTTCGCTGCATCGATCACATCGTCGTAGAGAGCCAAGATGGTTTTTTTTGTTTGGGGTTTTGGGATGAGTTTGAGAATGATTTTGGAGAAAATACCTATTGTACCTTCGGTCCCGGTTAGAAACTTCGTTAAATTGTAACCTGCCACATCTTTGACGCACTTTGTGCCGTACTTCACTTTTGATCCATCAATAAAGAACGTGTCCAAGGCCATCACATAATCGCCTGTGATCCCGTACTTTAAGCCTCTCAAGCCGCCGGCGTTTTCAGCAACATTTCCGCCTATTGTGGAAATTTTCATGCTGCCCGGGTCGGGAGGATAGAAGAGATTCTTTGATTCCACCGCCGCATGCAGATGGGAAGTTATGACTCCGGGTTCTACGGTCACCGTCAGGTCGTTCTCGTCAAGATCCAGAATTCGATTCATTCCGGTAGTGACCAAAACGATCCCCCCCTGTACGGGAACCGATCCCCCGCTGAGTCCTGTTCCGCTGCCGCGCGTTGTTACCGGCAGTCCTTCTGCAGCGGCAAACTCGAGGGTTTTGCGGATATCTTCTTCATTGGCGACTCGAACCACCGCCTGCGGTAATGACTGGATGAGAGGAGTTGAATCATACGAATAACAGAGCAGCTCCGTTTCAGAAGACAGAACTTTGCCCTTCCCGATAATGGATTCGATTTTGGATGCGATGTTGTTCATGGGTGCCCTGGAGTGGTGGTCTACTGGTAATACCATAAGACAAATAAAACTCTTGTCAAGTAATTTATTATTCGAGCAATTGTTCTGTTGACAGAAACCGCGGATTCGGATTAATGCTTGTATATGGCCGATTCAGATAAAAAAAACCCGGAACAGCTTTTCCGGCCAATACGGTTGGAACGAGTTGCCCAAAAAGTGGCTACTCAACTCAAAAAAGTTATTTCCGACGGCGTGTTTAAAGTTGGAGAAAGACTCCCGTCCGAGCGCGAACTGGCGGAAACGATGGGTGTGAGCAGACCATCCATTCGTGAAGCTATCCAGCAGCTTGAAATAATGGGAATGGTTGAAACGGTCCACGGGGGCGGGTCAATAGTCCGAAACATTACTGAACAGCAGATTCTTCGACCAATAGAAATTTTTCTGGAAGAGGATCCTCGAAAAGTTCTGGAACTGACCGAAGTGCGCGCATTCATGGAGGGTTGGGCTGCCAAGCAGGCTGCCAAGAACAGAACCGAAGCCGAATTAAAGAGGATGGAAAAGTTCTTGAGGTTAATGGAATTGGACTTCGATTCCGGGAGAATCCATCCGGAAGCGGATTTCAGCTTTCATGCAGAGATTGCGGCCGCTTCGCACAACACGATATTCCTTCACCTCATGCATAGCATAATGCAACTCATCGGCTCGTCAGTAAGGATATATAGGGAACAGATATTTGTTACAACTGAAGAACAGGAAACAATTCTCAATCATCATCGCAAGATATTTGCGGCAATACGCAACAGAGACGAGGTCAAAGCGCAGGAGGCAATGCAGGAGCACTTACAATTTGTGGTCGACGAATATAAAAAGAGATTCTTGCGAGAATAGACTTGGAATTCAGGGATGATTTTTAAATTTTTCTTTTTTGTTCGCCATTCTTTCTTTGATAATGCCTGCCGTAATCAATGCCGCCGCACCCATGAGAACGCCCGCCCCAATGTAGGTTTCATAGACCTTATCGGATTGATACAGGTAGAACAACGCTGCAACTGCACACACAAGAGTGGCTATAGCAAAGAAATTGCTGGATAAAAAGCTCCAAAGTAGTCTTGATACGGCAGACACGTATACGACGATCCGATTCTAGGTCCCCGATTTGGGTCCTTCGTGTTTTCGCATTTCAAGATATTTCGGATAATCAAATTTCTTGAAAGCCTCTAAGGCCTGCGTGTAGGCCTCATTTGCCTGGTGTGATTGCCCCAGTTTCTCGTAAAGGTCAGCCTTATCCTTGAGTATCGAAGCCGACGACCTCTCGAAGTAGGGCAAAGCTTCGGAAGGTTTTGTGCTTTTGGCAAGGAGATTTCCAATAATATAAACGGCTTCTGTTTCAGCCTGTGCGTCCTTTGCCGTCTTTGCCTGCCACAATAAATTGTAAGCAGCTAATATCGGGGTAGATTCAAGGCCCAATTCCGACGTGATCCTTTTGACTTTGGATCTCGGGCCCTGTGCCGTATTTTTCCCGGACCCTGCTTCAACCAGAAAAATGGCTCTTGTGAGGTCTTCCAATGCACCTGCGGGTTGATCAAGTTTGAGTTTGATGTCGCTGCTGAGTTCGAGCTTTTTTTCAATTCCCGTGGTTGTTCCCGTCTTTTGACGAAAAGCCAATGATGCCGCCAATCCGTGGAGAGCTTTGTCGTAATCCTTCCTTTCCATGAATATTTCGGTGAGCCTCTCCAAAACGGAAATCATTTTGGTTTCGTCATTGGATTGTTTGAGACGTTTAAGCTCAGCCAGTTCTTCGGCAAGTTTTTTCTGAAATTCCTTTTCGGACATCGGCAGTTTGGGCGGAACGGGTTTAATCTCACGAAGGGTTTCAGTTTTCGGACTTTGGATAGCCGGTTTCAAATGTTCCGGGGCAACCAGGGGATCCCTTGAGGCGATCTGCTGAGGAAATTCCGTTTTTGCGGCACTCTTTTGTGGGGACGAAGCACTTTGCGGAAATATGCTTTTCTTAGCCGCTTCCATGGAAACGGACGGTTTATTGCCTACGGATCCGAACCGGGGAGAGTTCGGGCTTGTAAAGATGGGATCAGGTTTTACTCCAGGCAGCGAACGCACACCGGAAACGGGTTTTTCGACGGTCTTGGCTTCGGGGGTAACTACCTTTGTTTCCATTTGAGGCGATTTTTCAGGGGCTTGAGACTGTTTGTTGACCGAGACTTCAGGCAGAACCTCCAGCCGAGCCTCTTGGTTGCCCTGGTTCGTTCTCGATGTGTCTTTCTGGACCAATGTTATGGAAGAAGCCTTTTCAGGTGCTTTGTCCTTTTTCGGTTTGGATGAGTCGGTTGCAACTGCGGGACGTTCATCGGGCAAGTCCACGGGGTCAGCTTTCGCAATCTTGTTTTTGGCGATTTGAATGTTGGCAGGCTTGGGCTTGTTTTCAGCCAAGTCTTTGACGGACTGAGCAAATTCGGGCCAGTGCTTTGTTTCCGCTTCCTTCATCACCGAGGTTAAGCCGGTTCTTGCCGCGTCCGGGTTCCCGGCCGATCTCTTTGCAAGTGCCGACAGGATAGAGACGGTCATCACGCCTTCGGCATACTTTTGTTTAGAAAAGATGTTGTTGGCTTCGTCGAGAACCGCCGTTGCTTTTGGGTAATCACCCGATTTCGTGTGTGTTTGTCCGATGTACATGAGGCATGCTGCGACGGCCAAAGGATTTTTGGCACGTCTTTCAAGCTGCAACACATCTTCAAAGCGCAAGAGAGCTTTTTGGTATTCACCATTTTCGAGGAATGATAGGCCTTGGGCAATGATTTCTTTGGACGCGGGGAGCATCTTTTCGGTGGCCTTGGCTTCCACTACCGATTTAATACCTTCAAACGACTTGGGATCGTTCGCACTGACTTCGTTGGTACTTTTTTCGACCTTTGTTGACGAAGGTCTCGGTTGAGCAGGCACAATGTTTCTGGCCGGCAGAGGCTGAAGTGCAGCTATATTCGTCTGTACCTTGGCAGGCTGCTTCTCGGTGGTAGTCTTTAACATTGATTTCTCGAGAGCGGCCATTTTCTTGTCCAGAGTATTTACGAGTTGTTGGTCGGAAGTGACGCTAAACGCCTTTCTATAGGTTTTGAGGGCTTCTTCCTTACGGCCGGTATTTTCGAGCAGTTCCGCCATGAGCAATCCTGCGTCTCCATCCAAAGGATCGATGGAGGCTGCCAGCTCGAATTCTGCCAGAGCTTCCTGGGTTTTTCCGGACTTGGCAAGAGCCGTCGCCATATTTGAATGGATTTTTCCCTGCAAATTGCCGTACGTGAGCGCCTGTTGAAAATCCGACAGGGCTTTATCGTAATCTCCGAGCTGAGTATAAGCGACTCCACGGTTGTTCAATGCAGTTACATAATCCGGCTTAATTTCCAGGGCCTTGGAATAATCAGAGACCGCTTTATCAAGTTCTCCCAATTTTTTGTGAGCAACGCCGCGGTCGCTGTAAATGACATAATTTGCCGGGTCCGACTCTATGGCTTGAGTGAGGAATTTGAGAGCGATCTTTGCATTCCCCGTTTTGAGAGCCTTAATTCCTTTGTTATAAGAATCCGGAGGTGCCGCATGCGATAAAGTGAACAGGAATATGGATATGATTACTGGAATGGAGACTCGTTTTTTCATGGTACACACTCTGGTTTCGCAATTACTTAGGTTTCGTTTCAACCAAACCGAATTGTCCCAGCATGTCTTTTACGAAAGAAGCGGTTCCGTCCAAGACGGAAATAATTCCTATTTTTGATTCCGGTTCTTTCATCACCTTCATTTTCGATTTGGATGCATCCTGTTCGGCATATCTTTCGAGGCCTGCAGCGACCGCGTAGGGTGCAGATGTCATGAGCACAAACAGACATAAAATGAACGCGTGCCGGAGCATACGGACCTCCAAAATTGTTGAACATATTTCGAGTACAGTGTCAGTATTATAGCATAAGTGCACGATTAAATAAACGGCTTTCCCGGTTAATCATTTTTAAAGAAATTTTTGTTGAGCAGTCCGCATCTTTTATTTGGATGAGGCATCTCAAGTAGATGAACAGGGTTTATTTCACCCTAAACGACGCTTCGAGGAAACAAACGTGAAAAACATACGTGAACTCATGGCCGACCGAGATATTGCCAAACTAATTGACTGGGATCTTCATCCGTTCGAGGCAGTAACGAGATACCTGGAATGGGGAACCAACTGGTCCAGAGGTCTTGATCACGCAAAATCATGCAATGAAGAAAGCGTATATTTCAAAATCAACGCCATAAACAAACCGGCGAAACTTATGGCTGTGCGGCAGAGCCATAAGGACTATGAAATCATTTCGGAAATAGAAGCTCCACAAGACCTCATAGATGATTCGGTTGAATTTTTCGGTTGCAAGAATAGGGCATGCGGCCTAACCGAAGAGCTAAAAAAATGGCTCAAAACTGAAGCGTACAAAACTGCTTAGCGGCATAATAGGAAGACGACCGTTGCCGACAGAATGGCGACGCTAGGCATCGGTCGTTCATTTCAACTCACCTACTAGAAATCCAAAAACACAATTAAACAGGTGATGAGTCATGGAGTGTCATTGCAATGATCACCGTCCGGGTGAGTGGCATTCGCACAAGGATTGCGACTGCTCTAAGCATGAATTTCCAACCTATACATTCGTGATCACAAAAGTAATGGAAGAGGATCCGGGTTCCGGGACGGTATACTTGTCCCAAAGTTTCATGAAAGAAATGCAAGTTTCAAGCGGAGATGTTGTTGAACTTCTCGGCGACTCGGTTTGCGTTGTTCAGGCAAAGGAGCACCCGAATCCGTGGATTGACACCAGAATGGTTTCCGTGGACAAGCAGACCCTGGAGAAGGGCGGGTTTCAGCTTTTCGGTCAGGTAAAAATTCGTAAAACCCGATGTGTCGAATCCGAACGCATAGTGTTGGAGGTTCCCGATAATACGGGGATTTCAAGAACTCATTTACGAAAGATGCTTGAAAAAATTCAAGGTGCGGTGATCAAGTCTTCAGAACCGGTGGGACTTCAAACGCCTAGAGGGGAGCTGGTCGAACTTCGAATTGTTGAGTGCCGGCCTGAAAACATTTCACGGATTTCAACTGCGACTCATGTTGAGTTTATTACAACCGAAGGCGAAGAGTATGTGTCTCGGCGGGACACGACTTTCAGTGATGTGGGCGGATTAGACGAAGCGGTAAAGAAAGTGCGGGAGGTTGTACAGCTTCCGTTGCGCCATCCGGAAATTTTCTACCAGTTGGGAATTGATCCTCCTCGGGGTGTGCTGCTCCATGGTCCATCCGGGACGGGCAAGACGCTCATAGCTCGAGCCGTGGCGGGCGAGACGGGTTGTTACTTTAAGGCCATAAGCGGCTCAGAGATCATGGACAAACACTACGGCGAGAGTGAGGCGAAGTTAAGGGCCGCATTCGAGGACGCCTATAAGAACGCTCCAGCCATAATCTTCATAGATGAAATTGATGCTATGGCACCGAGAAGAGACACGGCCGAAGGAGACGTCGAAAAACGGATAACGGCTCAGCTTTTGGCTCTCATGGACGGACTTGAGGACCGGGGAGCGATCATTGTAATAGCCGCGACCAACCTGCCCAATCTTTTGGATTCCGCACTCAGGCGACCAGGGAGGTTTGATAGGGAAGTTCTCATAGGGGTGCCCGATAAACGAGGACGTTCAGAAATTCTTAAGATTCATACTCGAGACATGCCTATAGATAAGATTGACCTCGAGGACCTCGCCGAGAGAACTCATGGGTTCGTGGGGGCGGATCTCAAGGCTTTATGTCAGGAGGCCGGCTTTCATGCTCTGAGGCGAATACTTCCCGGGCTCGAAGATACGCATCAAGAATTGTCCGATGATTTTTTGGAAGCAATCAGTGTGGAGGAACAGGACTTTGAGGCTGTTCTCAAGGACATGAGACCGTCCTCTGGGCGCAATTACGATCTGGACCTTACAAAAGCGGGATGGGACAAGATTGCCGGTTACGATCAGGAGATGGCTTTTATACGGGACATTATATTGTGGCCGCTGCAAAATATTACTTCCCTTTCCAAAGTCGGTGTTGTGCATTCGACGGGATTATTAATAACCGGTCCATCAGGGACGGGGAAATCCTTGATTGCGCGATCTTTGGCTAAAGAGAGCGGATTCAATGTTATTGAGATTCGTGGCCCTGAATTGATATCCAAGTACATGGGCGAGAGTGAAAAGAATATTCGAGAACTCTTCAGGCAGGCAAGACAAATGGCCCCGACCATTGTTATTCTTGATGGAGTGGATGCTATAGCGGTTTCGGGGTGGTCGGATTCAAAAGTAATTGATCGAATTGTAAACCAACTTGTGACTGAAATGAACGCCATTTCCGGCGATAAGCCGGTGATGGTTGTTGCCGTGTGCAATCGCGCTGTCGATTTACCGCCTGCGCTCAGATCTACCGGGAAACTTGGAACTGAATTAAAGATCAAACTGCCGGAGTTCCAAGATCGTGAATCCATTTTTCGGCTTTACCTTAACAGAGATGCGATTTCATTCCGTGATGACTTTACCGAACTGGCTGCTGCTTCTGAAGGCCTGAGTGGAGGAGATATCGAAGAGATTTGCCGCAGGGCGGTGCTTCAAACGGCAAAGAAGCTTTTGGAGTCTGGTGGAGGGGAGCTTACACGCATTGAAATCAACGCTCCAAATGTTTTGGATATTCTCGAAAAATGGAAGATGTCGCCGGGCTATACTGAACGGAATTGAACACTGAACCATTTTTTTTAGGCCGGCATCAGTAATGATACTGTGCTATTATAAACAGTCCGTTATGAAAAACCGAAAGGAGCAGCAATAATGAGAGAAGAAGTTCAGGCGGCCCTCGATACCGTAAGACCGCAGCTACAGGCAGATGGAGGGGACGCGGAAATCGTCGACGTTACTGATGACGGCATTGTGAAAGTGAGACTCAAAGGTGCCTGTGGTGGGTGTCCCATGAGCCAAATGACACTAAAAATGGGAATCGAACGAGTAATCAAGCAGAAAGTTCCCGCAGTAAAGAGTGTTGAAGCCGTCTGATGAAGATATACGAATAGAGTCGATATGGATCTTAACCCGGAGTAGGCTCGGGTCTGCTCCGGACATTCATCATGTCCGTCTAATAGACTCCAAGAACGAATCTAAAACCGCCTCCCAGGTTCTATAATTATTAGGACCTTTCCCTTTCGCGTATTCAACGGCCTCCGCCAAGCTATTCAGGACGTGATTAATATTTTGTACATCCAAGACGATCTTGTCTGATCTTGTTTCGGCCAGTGACTCGTGCATTCTTCGTCCGCACTCTCTGCAGCAGAGTCTCGGGCCGTGCTGAGCAGGGGGCATCGGGGGTGCATCGATGTGTTCACTCTGAAATTCAGTTTCAGATGTAGAATTTCGAATCACCGGCCCGGAATTCCAACCTTCAATGCGTGATGCTTGATCTAAGAATCCTTGCTCTTCTTCTTCGGACAACTCAAGCGTTTCCGAGCCCGAACCTCCAAATCTATTCCATAAGAGAGCGCCGCCTGAAGACCACCACGTTTCCATCTCCGTATTCCATGACGGATCCGTTTCGGGAACGGCTGCATATATGATTTTCACTGAAATCCTCCCTGAAATATTATGGGGACTCGGCAAGTTTGCATCCGACACTATTGGACAGAAACGAACGTACTTCAATATGATTTGTTTCAACGAACCGGATATTTTGCAGTGGACGGACAAATTTCTTGACAATGATGACCGGCCGCGGGGGATCAACAGAACCTGTTAATAACTTATGAGTACAACTGTTAATAGAGTATCTAAATCGTCAAAATTTCAGGACTGAAATGCAAAACGTATCATTTTCTCACACTGGCCGCTGTAATGAATTCAGCTAGTTATGTCCAAAGGGCCTAAAACTCTGGTCATAGAGGATTCGCTGAAATGAGACCAAAAGTTATTAACAGATGTTGAGAACTTTCAATTGAGTTGCCTAGAATGAGTGGCAATTCTCACGGATAATGATCGATGTAAAGGTATATTTTGACAAAATTTCGGTACAGGTCGCGTAGGTTTAGGTAAGGGAATCTATTTACACGAGAAAGTATGGAAACTTGGAATCATCCTTTATTTTTAGTCACCTATATGCATGTTATAACTTGCTTTTGCAATCGGCCTATTGATAGAATATCCGGGTCAGGCCCATTGTAACCTTATATTCGGGGGCACAGATCGAGCCATTTATATAAGCGAACCACAATTTCCAATCACAATATGCAAACGCTCGAAACGAATCATGCTATCCAGATCATCCCGGATCTGACCATAGATGATAAATACGCCGCAATTATAGAAGAAGCGCTGAGCCGCATCAGTTCTTTTACGGGTAATGCTTTACGAGATGATCGGATAAAAGAGTTGTTCTTATTGGAAAAAAGCAAGTTGACCAGCGCTCATGCTATGGAAATCCTGCGGTCTCCGGGAAAACTTGTTGTAGGCTTTCAGTTCGAGATTAGGACGGATTCGTCGGACGATAATTTTCGTTTATACGTAAAAAAAATAAACGAGAGCGGTCCCGTAAGTAAGTTCTATTTGACTCCCACTGTTCAACAAATAATGCTGCAACTGATTTCTCTGGAGGATCGACGTACGGTTGCAATATTTTCAATGCTGAACAGTTCCCTGGATGTGGGTTACCGGATTCTGACGACTCTGTACGGCAATCAGCTCAAGAGGCTTGTTCAGAAAGCCGCCGATTTTATCGGAAATGAGATGCAGAGAAAACTGGACAAACTTGCTGTTGCGAAGCCGGGAGATGACGACGAGATTTGGAAGTCACTGGAGCCTCAAGTTCCCGTGTCTGGGGCGCCGAAGGGTGATCGGCCCGGATCTCAGGACAATTTGCTTCAGGTGCTTGCCGACGACGGAATCTTTAACGAGATCAATCAATATGTGGGGCATATAATTTCTAAGAGTGACCGGATCAGAGAAAAGCGATTCATGCTTGAGCAAAATCCGGACATTCCTCGCAATGAGCTTTACTCGCAGATGGTCCGAGAGGATTTGGAGCAACTGGAGAATTGTTATGCTCGTATACACATCTATTTAAAGGCATTTTATAAGAACAAAGAGAAGAGAGTGGCGGGTCAAAACAGGGTTTTAAGGCAGTTTTTTGCGGCGCAAATTGAACACATTTCCGGAGAAACCGGACTTCTCGAAGACCTGCTTTCACTCAATGAAGATGAATACTTTAAGAATATTGCCCGGCACAACGAGCTTTCATAATCAAAATTGGTTGATTGCCGAGATTGATGGAATTCCGGGATGTTGCCCTTCAAGTAAGACGAATCAATATCCAAGCAATGCCATAAATCTGAATTTCTTACCGTTGTAGTATGGGTTTGCGGGTTCCGGAAGCGGTCCCGTCCTGGCTTGCATTATCTTGCCTTTTGGTTCCGATCCCCCGTCTTTCATAACCATGATGCGTACAGGAGCGGTTCCCGGCCTAATCATTCCTAATTCCTGAGCACAAGCGTACGAGACATCCAGGACTCTTTCTCCTATGAAAGGGCCCCGGTCATTGATCCGCACCATTACTTCCTTGCCGTTATCAAGATTCGTCACCTTTACTATTGAATCAAGTGGAAGAATATTGTGGGCTGCGGTAAACGTATTCATATCGTATACTTCGCCGTTTGCTGTTTTACGTCCATGAAAACCGGGACCATACCATGAGGCTACTCCGTCTTGAGTGAAGCCCGGTTTAACGGTCTTCATGGTGTAATACGTCTTTCCTTTTATGGTGTAAGATTTTCCGGACGAGCTTTTCCGAACGGCCGAGCCGGATGCGCAGCCGGAAATCACAATTAACGAAATCAATAGTAATACGTATGTATTGTAAGCAAAATGTCTCATGAGCTTAGACGCACATACCGAGATAGTTAAAGTAGCCTAGCATATCTGAGAGACAACTGTCAAATTTCGTGAAACAATAGCGGAGTAGAGTGTATCTCTGCCGGGGATTTGACTAGAAAAGACGACGAGTGCTATTATGCCCGGCGTCCCATGTTCATAGTTTAGGGAGGGGTATTTATGAAGGGCGTAGTGCTCGCCGGCGGTCTTGGGACCAGGCTTTTTCCTTTGACAAAAATTACGAACAAGCATCTGTTGCCGGTATATAACAGACCGATGATTACGTATCCCATCGAATGTCTTGTCAATGCGGGTATTAAGGACATATTGATCGTCACCGGCGGGAATCATCCGGGAGATTTCCTGAGGCTTTTGGGGAACGGAAAAAGCTTCGGGGTAGATCATATCAGCTACGCATATCAGGAAGGAGAAGGGGGCATAGCGGATGCTTTGTCTTTAGCGGAATCGCATGCTGCGGGTAGCCGAATATGTGTCGTTTTGGGCGACAATATAATTGAAAAGAATATATTAAGTGCTGCGGAAAGTTATTTAGCCCAAGAATCCGGGGCAAAAATTCTTCTAAAAAAAGTAGAGGATCCACGACGTTTTGGAGTCCCCATTTTGGATGGAAACAAAGTGCTGCAAATAGAGGAAAAACCAGCGACACCGAAGTCCGATTATGCGGTAACGGGCATTTACATGTACGATTCAAAGGTGTTTGATTTCATCAAGTCCTTATCTCCTTCGGAGAGAGGTGAGCTTGAAATCACGGACGTAAACAATCTCTACATCAATCAAGGAACGATGACCTGGGCTGAACTGGACGGCTGGTGGACGGATGCCGGGACCTTCGAATCGTTGCTGTTGGCGTCCAACCTTGTAGCAAAGGGAGGAGCGAATCAGCTTTGAAATCATCAACTGAGCCGGTGAAATATAAGAAACCTGACGCAGCTCGAATTAATGGAGTGACGGTGCAGGCATTGAAAGTAATTCCCGATGAACGCGGCCGTCTGATGGAGATAATGCGTAAGGATGACGAATTTTTTACAGGATTTGGACAGGTCTACCTGAGCACCGTTTATCCGGGAGTGGTGAAAGCGTGGCATTACCATCGAGTTCAGGACGATAGGTTCACATGTGTAAAAGGGATGATCAAAGCGGTCTTGTATGATGATCGTTCCGACTCACCGACACGCGGATTGCTGAATGAATTCTATCTCGGGGAGCACAGTCCTCGTTTGATCGTAATACCCTCGGGCGTGTATCACGGCTGGAAATGCATTGGAGAAACGGAGGCATACGTCATCAATATTCCTTCTGAGCCGTATAATTACTCTGAGCCTGATGAGTTCAGGCTGGATCCGCACGGTGGAGGAATACCTTATGATTGGTCGCGGAAAGACGGCTAGGAGAAATATATGAAAATTCTGATAACCGGCGGATGCGGGTTTATTGGATCTAATTTTGTATTGCACATGTTGGAAACATATCCGGATGTTCAGTTGTTGAATTTGGATCTTCTCACCTATGCCGGCAATCTCGAAAATCTTCAGGACACGGTTCCGTACGGCGATCGTTACCGATTTATCAAAGGAGATATTGCAGATCTGGAATTAGTCCGCGACATTTGTTCCCAAAGGCCTGAGGTAATCATCAATTTTGCTGCCGAATCCCATGTGGATAGATCAATCCTTGATTGTTCTCCTTTTGTTCGAACCAATATTCAGGGGACTCAGGTTCTGCTTAGCTGCTGCCGCGAATTCAAGATTCCGAGATTCGTTCAGATCTCGACGGATGAGGTGTATGGTTCACTTGGTGAAACCGGTAGTTTCTCGGAGTTGACCCCGTTGGCCCCGAATAGTCCGTATTCGGCATCAAAGGCATCGGCAGACTTGCTGGTGAGAGCATTCCATCACACATACGGATTGGATGCGGTCATTACACGATGCTCGAACAATTATGGGCCATATCAGTTCCCCGAAAAGCTCATTCCCTTAATGATAACCAATGCCGTGAGAGACGAGAAGCTGCCCGTGTACGGTAAAGGTATGAACGTCAGAGATTGGATTTATGTAATCGATCATTGCAGAGCTATCGATAGAGTGATGAGAAAAGGAAGAGCCGGAGAAGTTTACAACGTGGGCGGCAATTCCGAGTATCACAATATCGACATCGTGAAACTCATTTTGAAGAGACTCGATAAGCCGGAATCACTGATAGAATTCGTTACCGACAGACCCGGTCATGATTTGCGATATGCAATAAATGCTTCAAAGATTCGCGACGAACTTGGCTGGGAACCGACCATGGATTTTGAGAACGGCATTAATCATACAATTGCTTGGTATCTGGAACATGAGACCTGGTGGCAACGGATCAAATCAGGTGAATACATGAGCTACTACGAGCAGTGGTACGGAAATCGCTCGACGTGTGCAAAATAAGCCTATTCTTCATATGAATTCATTCCCTATAGAACGCAGAAATTCCCGTGTCGTGATGGTTGGCGATGTTCCCGTCGGGGGAGGGTCGCCCATTGTGGTCCAAAGTATGACCAACACGGATACGAGAGATGTTCCTGCCACACTGAGGCAGATACGTCGGTTGACAAAAGTCGGCTGCGAAATCGTCAGGCTCGGTGTGCCGGACATTGATGCTGCACGGAGTCTCGGGTCTATAGTTAAGAATGCTCGAATACCCGTGATTGCGGACATACATTTTGATCACAAACTTGCTTTAGAGGCCATGAAGCAAGGAGTCCACGGTCTCCGACTTAATCCTGGAAACATAGGCGGAAAGAACAAAGTTCGGGAAGTGGTACGTGAGGCGGAAAATCGAAACATCCCAATTAGAATAGGGGTGAATGCAGGTTCTTTGGAAAAACGACTTTTGGAAAAATTTTCCGGGGCTACTCCGGAGGCGATGGTTGAAAGCGCGTTGGGACACGTTCGTATTCTTGAAGATGAGCATTTTGACAAGATCAAAGTATCATTGAAGGCGTCCGATGTTTTACGGACGGTTCGGGCGTACGAGCTGCTTGCAGCAAAAACGGATTATCCTCTCCATGTCGGAATTACCGAGGCAGGCACATTGACATCGGGCATGATCAAAAGCTCGGTTGGGATCGGAATACTCTTATGGAAGGGAATTGGAGACACTGTCAGGGTTTCGCTCACGGCGCCGCCACATAAAGAAGTTGAGGCTGCATACGATATTTTGCGAAGTCTTGATCTTCGCCGGCGAGGAGTGGAGCTCATTTCGTGTCCGACCTGCTCTCGCACCGAGATTGATCTCATTTCTTTAGCAGCTAAAGTTGAACGCTCGGTTAAGCACATAAAAAAGCCGCTTAAAGTGGCTGTGATGGGCTGTGTCGTGAATGGACCGGGAGAGGCGCGAGAGGCCGATATCGGATTGGCCGGCGGGCGCGGGTGCGGGATCATTTTCAAAAAAGGCAAGAGTATCGGAACCTTTTCCGAACAAGACCTGCTCCCGGCATTCTTACGGGAAATTGAAAAAATTGTGGAAGATGAGCCGAACTAGGCGAGCTACTCTTCAGTCGGAGCGTAATAGCATCTCTTGGGAGAATGCACCAATCCCTGTTTTTTCAAAGAATCAATGATCTTCGACACGTCCTTTGAATCCATTTCAATGCTCTTGGCTACATCGCCGGGTCTTACGGGCTTACCCGCTTTTTTCATGGCATCAATTACTTGTTTTTCGTTTGCGTTCATATGGTATTCTCCGTATTAAGACAGAATCGGATCCGCTTTCAGCGTCAACGAATATAAAATGACGTTCTTTTCCCTGCAAGTACTTTGGGCGACGGCTACCTTTAGGGTGATCCCTCGCCGAGTGCTTGAGCCGAATTCCGAGGAGGCCCCATGTTGGAAGATTATCCCAAGGAAATTATGATCAAGGACGGCCGACCCGTGACCGTGCGACCTCTGATCAGCGGCGATGAAAGCAAGATGCTCGATTTTCTGGATACACTTTCGGAAGAAGAGCGGTGGCTGTTGAGGGATAATTTTGCCGATCCAAAAATACTCCATCAATGGCTCGATATAATCAATTATGACAAGGCGATCCCACTCGTTGCGTTATCACCCAGCAAAGAACGAATAATAGCCTACGTTGTTATCCAAAGGCGTTTGGCGGAATGTCTCCGGCACATTGCTCATTTGAGGATCATGGTGGATCCGATTTGGAGACAACGACGACTTGGTACGTGGATGCTGCTGGACGCTATTCAACTTTCCATGAGACTCGGAATAGAAAAGCTCGTGGCCGAATTCGTGTCGGGTTTTGAAGATGCAGCAATGAATGCTGCGTACAAGCTGGATTTTTATGAACAGGCGGTAGTTCGAGATTATATAAAGGATAGAGAGGGAAACTACCGCAATATGATCATAATGATGAAAACATTGACCTCGGATTGGAGTGATTTCTAGGTCGAAATTTGCCGTTCAGTCTTTTCCGTCCAACCGATATAATACATACAGCGTTGAAATCCCACGAACTTGACCTCAACGGATTCGAGTGGTAGTCCTTTGCTCATGGATGAATCAAATGCTATGGGTAAGCTGCCGAACAAATGGGACGTCGAATCCCTCGTTGATCTGGCACAACTCGCTAAAGAAAAAGCTTCCGTACCGTTGAGCAGGTTTCGAGTCGGCGCGTCTGTTTTGACCAAGTCGGGCAAGATCTATGAAGGTTGTAATACGGAATGTTTGATTCCGGTACTCGGAGTCTGTGCTGAACGTAATGCAATTAATCATGCGATAATTCACGGCGAGAATCAGTTTCTCGCGGTGGCAGTGGTTTCGGATCTCTATTCACCTTTGCTGCCGTGCGGAACATGCCTCCAGTACATACAGGAATTTGCAAGGAGCACCGGAAACGATATTCTCATTATTGCGGAAGGGCGTTCAGGTGAACGAGTTATCACTAGTGTCGATGAACTGTTCAGAGGAGGATTCCCTCCTGATACTTCCGTGAAAGACATTCAGGAATCATTTAGTTGGACAATTGAAGAGTAGACTGTGGTTACCAGTAGGATTGATTATAGAACTAATTAGTTAAAACAAAAACCTCGGTTCAGTATGTTATGAATAACAAGCCGGGTATTACTTACTTATCTTAATCTTCCGTATCCCTTGACTTTTTCAACTCCGCATAATATTTTTCGTGCGTCGAACGGCGCTTTTTTGCGTCAAGTCCCCACGTAAGTAGCCTATGAATCTTACATTGAGACTGCAATGTCTGATGACAATATCCAAAGAGGATTTCGCATTCAGAAGCTTCTGGCGGAAATTCCTCATAATATCAGAATTGTTATGGTTGGGACGACTCATGCAGGCAATATAGGTTCCGTTGCCCGTGTCATGAAGAATATGGGTCTAAAACGGCTGGTGTTGGTTGATGCCGTGTCTTCGGGACCCGATTCTGACGCTTTTCCGATGGCTTCAGGTTCTTATGAGATTGTGGAGCAGGCTGAGACCTACCCTGATTTGAGTTCAGCTCTTAGTGATTCCCTGATGGTCATTGGTACATCGGCCAGACTTGGACAAAAGAGGACATCCGGACGAACCCCGGAGGAACTCTTGCCGGAAATAATCGAATCAGCCGGTAAAGGATATGTTTCCATAGTGTTTGGTCGCGAAAGTCGAGGGCTGACCAACGAAGAAATGAAATTATGTACTCATCATCTTATTATTCCCACGGATTCCAAATTTGCGTCCATGAATGTGGCTCAGTCCGTTGCAGTGATAACGTATGAAATTTTTAAACACATTTCTCAACCGAAGGGTTTTCAGGCTCGCAAATTCGTTCCGGCGGCGAATGAATCCAGAGAAGAAATGTATCGGCACATAGAAGATATTCTTGTAAAAGCCAAATTCGCGGATCAGGCGAATCCTTTACGGATTATGAGGGATGTTCGACGCATCCTGAACAGCGCTCAACTGGACGAAAGAGACGTCAAAATTGTACGAGGGATCTTTAGGAAGATAGGGAACAAGGTTCGTATCTTGGAAAAAGAGATACGTGTTTTGAGATCTGAACTTCGAGGAGGATCCTAATCATGTTCGAGGAGAAACCGGTTGGCGCAATGCCCATTCATTGATCCGGTCCTGCTCAGGCTGGGGCCCCTGGAAATCCGTTGGTACGGTCTGATGTACCTCGGCGGGTTTATTGCAGCCTATTTTGTTATTAGATCCGAACTGAAGCGCAGAGAAAACCTGCTTCCGGTTGAGAAGGCTGAAGATTTTCTCTTTTATCTGATCGTAGGGCTCCTGGTGGGTGCTCGTTTAGGTTATGTCGTTTTTTACAACCTACCCAATTATTTGTCGGCTCCCTGGGAGATATTTTTCGTATGGCACGGTGGGATGAGCTTCCACGGCGGTCTCATCGGAATGATCATCTCAGGATCTATCTTTGCTCATAAAAATCAGGCCGGTTTTTGGGAATTGTCCGATATTGGGGCCCTTTCGGCTCCAATTGGTTTAATGCTTGGCCGCATCGGCAATTTTATAAATTGCGAACTCTACGGCAGAGTAACCACTTTACCCTGGGGGATAGTGTTTCCCGAGGGTGGAATGCTGCCACGACACCCTTCACAATTGTATGAATCCTTTTTCGAGGGACCGGTTTTGTTTGCTCTACTCTGGTTTACTCGTAAGAGATTCAAAACGCCGGGCATGACACTGGCCTGCTTCTTGGTGGGTTATGGTGTTTTTCGTTTCCTTTTGGAGTTTCTCCGGGAACCTGATGTGCAACTGGGTTTTCTGTTGGGTGGACTGACCATGGGTCAGCTTCTCTGCATTGCCATGATTACTGCAGGGATATTGCTGGCGATTTACCTGAAAAAAAAAGTCGCCGGACGTAAAGGGCGAACAGTTACTATCTAAGAGATCTTCAATGAAAAAAATCATCGGTTTTGCGAGGGTTTTCGTCCGGATCATTTTGATCCTCCATGTTTTCGCGTTTACAAGCCTTGTCTTGGCTACGAGCGATGAAGCACCGAAAGAACCGGGTCTGGAAGGTTTTCTCACCGGAGCGGTTAACCTCCCGGAATCCGTTCCTTTAAGAATGTTTCTCGCGCAGGAATCCGAGCACCCGGCTGAAGTAACTGAATCGGACAAGAAAAACGAACCTGCAGTAGAACCGGCCAGATCGGATTCGACAAGCTCCACCGAGGTAGAGTCGAAGGAATCGCCTACTTCTTCGCCTCCGTCTCCGGCCAAGGAAGAGAAAACTCCAGCGAAACCCGCCGCAAAGCCTGAATCGACTCAAGATTTACTTAAATCGGCTGCGGAGGACCTGAAAAGCGGCGACGCGAATCAGGCCCTGGAAAAGTACAAAACGGCAGCTACAAAAGCCGGCCGAAACGATATGAAAACCGCTGCCGCAGCATTCAGTGGAATCGCCAGGTGCCTTGATCGTCTAGGGAATGAAGCAAAAGCAGTTGAATTCCTCGAAAAATCCGTCCAGATGTATGCCTCATTGAAGAACGCTCAAGCCAGAAGCTTGGATTTGGCTCTTCTGGGTCATTTACTTGTGAAGATGAACAAATGCGATGCTGCTCTGAAGAAATTTGACGAGGCTCTGAAGATATTACCGGCATCCGAAATTTCTGAACTTACGGGAATTCTGGATGCTCAAGTCAAATGCTACGTTTCTTCGGACAAGATGAAGGATGCGCTAATTGCATCCAACAAGCTATCTGCAGCATTTATAAAATCAAAGAAAACGGAGGAAGCCGCGCAGGTCAATTTAAAAATGGCCGAAATGCTTCTTCAGCGCAACCAGATAAAAGAGGCCAAGAGCAGGCTGATTCAGGCCGAAAAAATCTATAAGGATGCAGGGAATTCCGAACAATCCGCTGCGGTTCAGGAACGAATAGCAAAGCTGGAACCTAAACCTGATGAATCAAAACCGATCGAATCCAAAGAAGCCTCGGCGGATCAGGCCAAGCAACCATCCTCCGCTGACCAACGGGCGGGTGTAGAGCAAAAACCAGCGGCAAACAGTGAATCGAAACCGGCACCCCAGGAGGAAAAACCGCCTGCTAATGTTCGGCACAAACCCGAAACAGTTGATGTGGCTCCCTTTGTTTCCAAGGGAATGACGGAACTCAATGAGGGAAAACTCCCAGATGCAGTCAAGCATTTCAGTTCTGCACTTGCGGCATGTGAGAAAAATTCCGACAGGGGATGTGCCGCAAAAATGCGCCTTCTCATAGCCGAAGCTGAATTGGATCGATCACGGACGGCATCCGCGCTGGAATCAGCCGGTAAATCGTTGGAGGCATTCAGAGCGTTGAATGCGCCTTCAGGTGAATCGGGAGCTTTGACGATCATTGCCGAAATTTACTATCGCCAGGGATTCCTACAGAAAGCACTTGAATACTTGCATGAAGCTCATTCAGCGGCAAAAAAAAGCGGTGATCGAAACAGAAAAGTTCCCATATTGATCCTGTTCTCCGACATACACCTGGGAACGGGTGATTACGAAGCGGCAGCTAAATTTCTCAAGGAAGCGGTTGATGATGCACGGGGTGGTTTGACGCCCAGAAATAAAGGTGAGCTTAAACTGGGGCTTGCTCGATTCAGGTTGGCTCGAGAATCATCGGACAAGGCCCTTGCAGACGCTTTAGATGCCAAAAAGGACTTTGAGGAGATCGGGTACAAACAGGGCATTGCCGATAG
>CAZTJA010000011.1:0-62960 GCA_964613745.1 uncultured Syntrophaceae bacterium | reverse complement strand
CTTCGGGCATTGTTTCATCAAAAGAACGCAGGCCCGATTCCACATGAGCTACCGGGATGAACAGCTTTCTCGCCACGAGGGAAGCCGCTATTGTCGAATTCACATCCCCGACCACAACGACCATGTCGGGTTTAAGCTCCAAACATGCTCGCTCAAATTCGATCATTATCTTTCCGGTCATTTCCCCGTGACCGCCGGATCCAACGCCGAGGTCCCTTACCGGAGCGGCCAAACCAAGTTGTTCGAAGAAAACTTCGCTCATTTCCTTATCGTAATGCTGGCCCGTATGAACGGAGATATGTTCGAAATCCGGGAAAGCTCGAAACTCTCGTTCAAGCGGAGCAATCTTCATGAAATTTGGTCGTGCGCCGACGACACTGAGGATTTTTTTTGGCATATGAACTTCCTAACAAAGAAACTTTGAACAAACCGGTTTGCCGATCATGAACGTATCCGAAACTTGGTCAGAATTCTCCTGAAAAGAACCGAGCAATCTGCAAATGTTCTTGGAATATGGAAAATGAGAAAATTTATGAAATCACGGATATGTCCGGGCGGTCCGATGAATGTTGATTGTGTGCCGCTTTGAACTATCTCTTGGGCTACTCCAGTCACCAGAGGATCGGCTAATACCGTGTTGCCGGTATTTTCGGCGGAATCGGGAAACACGGTCACTGAGGGAGAATTATCGATGCTTGATCTCAAAACCGAGTCGACACCCGTCTCTCGTAATTGCTCATAAACCGCTTCGGTTCTCTGGGAGTGATAGAATACCGAATTCCACCATGGATCGGTGCATTTGTCGGCTGCAGGGCTATGAGGCTCGTTTCCATCCCATCTGTATCTGATTGCCACCGCCTGAGAATCACATTGTTGCTTAGGAATATCGCACAGTCGCACCGGCCTAAGCTTCATGTCATCCATTAAATAATCGATCAATCTCGAAACCTGCCCTACTCTGCTCAATGCCCCATCTTTGAATGGATGCATGAGAATCGAAATATGATTATTCCCCTGCTTCTGAGAATACTTGATGCCGCTATTTACGGCACCTACGATTTCTTCCCACGGCAAGCCGTAGGTCTCAGCGGTAACGGGTATCATCGTGAGGTCGCCGAAATCGGTTCGGAACAGTGAAGGTTTTGTGGACGGCGACATGAAGCGGGTCTTATAGAATACGTGCTTTCGAAACAGTACGAAATAATTCAAACCTGCTGCGGCCATTGCATCCGGTGTTACATCATCCATGCGGAAAATGAGGTTGGCCCCTGTTACTCCACCGAAGGGTTCCAGAGAAGCCTTTTCGACCTTCAACCTGTGGCTTTGATCGGAAAGATCCCGACCTGAGTAGAATTCATGCATGTTTCCATGAATTCCCAATTCGTGGCCTGCTGTAGCGAGTCTTTTCAGTAAATCCGGGTAAATCTCTCTTATGAACCCCGTTGCGAAAAAAGTTGCCCTGATCCCTCTTTTTTCAAGAAGCGGCAGCAATCTCGGCATGCCGAAACGTGCGCAGCCAAGTTGTTCAAAATCAAAGATGAACGTAAATGTACCGTTGCCTCCCGGAGTTGGAGTATCCACGTGATCAGAGTCGGGCATTTCAGGAAATCCTTGCCCGGATAAAACATCCTGAATGCACGTTTTTGTCTGGGCTACCTGAAAACCGGGGTCAATTGCCGAAAGGCATGTGTAACCAACTCGAACGGCACTGAGGAGCTTGCCTATGAGCGGTCGGCCGGGCATGTCATCGTTTCGGGTGAAGAGAATCGCTTGGGGCTTAATGGATTTAATTACCTGGGCCAGATCCGGATCCGCTCCTATGCGGTCATATTGGACCTCATACGTCTGAATTCCTTTACTGCGAAAGGCTGCAACATCGAGATCGAACAACTTCGGGTCATCGGGATCCCACAACAAAAGCGTTCTTTCCCAGTCGAAACTCATGAAGATGATTTCCGTCCGAGTAGATTTCCGATCACGGAAGCGTACGCATCTCCGATGATGTCCCAGGAGAAGTTTTCTTCGGCCATTTGTCTCGAACGCTTACCCATTTGAGCCAATTCTTGATTAGAAGCATCTGCGGCTAAATCCATAATCTGAGCCATTGCCGACGGTATGGGTTCGGAAACGAAGCCGCACTGGTATTCTCTTACGAAATCGGCGGTTTCATCAACGTCGTTCACGAAAATGGGACGTCCCATTGCCGCATACTCGGCGAACTTGGTAGGGAATGCGTTCCGAATGGCCTGGTGTTGTATGCGTGGAATCATAAGAATGGCTGCAGATTGCACGTATCGAATGAGCGTGGGGCGATCGGTTCTGTCTACCAATTCTACTCTGTCTCCGAATTGCTCACGAAAAGATCTCTTGAGTTCCGAATCCGTGTCGCGAAATCCAATGAGCAACAGACGAGCATTCTTGTTTTGCATCAGAGAAAAGGCTTGAATAAGATTGTCAATGCCCTGCCAGACCTGGAATTCACCGATGTAAGCAAACGTGAATTCCGGATCCGAGGGTTGAGGCATGAAGTTAAACAATTCAAGATCAACCCCGTTGCGAATGAGGCTCATTTTCTCGTTCGGAATTCCCGCTTCAAGATAGTCCAACACCTGCGGCTTACAGACGGTTAAAATGTGATCCGCCACCTGCATCCCCATGCTGTCGATCATTTTGACTCTCCAGGATGCGGACGTGATCCTTCCGTTCGATTCAACTTCACGTGCCAAGGCCGATTGGGCCCTCAAATCTCCGTGAACATCAACGATTATCTTTGAGTTCAGAAAAGGTTTGCAGAAATACAAGGACTGAGCTGCTTCCTGAGCTCCGCAATAGATAAAATCATACTTTTTTAGAGTGGATAACCATAACGGCATGAACAAAGATGCCGTTGTTTCCGTATCCAGTGGGAAGTGATCCGGATTGAAAAAATAATCTATTTTGAAGGAGCGTTGTTCGAGAGCTTCGGCTAACTTGAGAATTCGGTGAGTGTATGCCGATTTATCGCTTTCAGGTGCTGCGGACAGCACCAATCCGTAGTTTGCCACATCAACCTCTATTGGAGTTCTTGAGCGATAAAAAATTCTCTACATGATCGGCGATTCTGACGGATGCAAGCCCGTCTCCAAAGGGACTATTGTCGACCACCATGCTTGAATAATGTTTGGCATCGGCCAGGAGCTTTGACGCTTCATCAAAAATTACGTTCCGGTCCGTACCGACCAGTTTGGCGGCTCCGCATTCAACTGCCTCGGGCCGTTCCGTAACGTTTCTGGCAATAAGGACCGGCTTTTTGAGTGAAGGTGCTTCCTCCTGGATTCCTCCTGAATCCGTTATGATGAAATAACAGAGATTCATAAGAGAAATAAATTTTAAATAATCGGGTGGAGGGATGATTCGTATTCTCGGGTGGTCTGCGAGTATGTTCTCAATCTGCCGTCTGACATTTGGATTGGGATGAACCGAATAGACCACAACGGCATCATCGAATTTGTTTACCAGATCAACCAGGGCCTGGGATAAATTCGCCAATCCACCTTCAAAGTTTTCTCTCCTATGACCTGTAACCAGAATCATTCTCCCGGGAGGCAGGTTGAGTTCGGCAAGGTACTTTTGCGATTCCTTTCGGTCTTCCAGGAGCTTTACCGTGCTGAACAGTGCGTCGATAACGGTATTGCCGGTCACATGGATGGAAGACGATGGGACTTGCTCTTTGAGCAAATTATCAGCGGCTCTCTGAGTGGGGCAAAAGTTGAGGTCCGTGATGTGCGATATGAACGTTCGATTAACTTCTTCGGGAAAAGGCTGATACCTGTCGTACGATCTCAAGCCGGCTTCCACATGGGCAACGGGTATTCGTTGATAAAAAGCGGCCAAAGCGCACGCAAAAGCGGAAGTAGTATCCCCTTGCACGATCAACATGTCCGGTTTTTCTTCTTCGAGAACCAGCCGCATTCCAAGCAAAGCTTCGCTGGTGATGTGGAACAGCGTCTGGTTTTCCTTTTGAAGCTTGAGATCATGTTGGGTCTGCATCTTGAAAATATCCAAAACTTGGTCCAAAAGCTCTCTGTGCTGCCCGGTTACACACGTAATTAAACGTATACGATCTTTTCGAAGCAAAAACTCTTTGTAGACAGGTGCAAGTTTTATTGCTTCGGGACGTGTTCCAAATGCAAGCATTACCGAATACATACTTAACTCACGATCTGAAATGGGGCGGATTTACGTTTGCGCATCTCACCTATGTAAAAAGCGGTTATAGATGATTCCGAAAGAATTCTCATAATACTTCAAAACGGCGTGTACGTAAGTATTAATTACATCGGGAACATCATGGCACAAAAAATTTGACTTTTTGACATATTAAGTTTAGACGGAAAGAATGGGATACGGGAGGGTTGAGAAGATGTTGCTCCGGTGGAGAGTTTTATTTTTCATATTGATCATCGGTGCAAGTCTTGTTTCACCCGCTTCAGGAGATCTCTTTCCGAGCGATTCCGCTGAAGACGAAGTCTTGGACGGCAAGTTTTTCTACATCTCACCTCGACGAAACAACGAACAGGCTCATTGGATTTTTGAGCAGTCCACCAACAGACCCATAGGTTATGCTCCGTGGGACCAAAGAAAACGCCGCTGGACGCTCTTCAATATGAGGGGCGAATACCAGGGTTTTATTCAGGCGCTTATTGGAACCGATGAGCCGCCTCATTACACGCAGTATTCTTGGTATGACAAGGACAATCGTTATAAAGGCGTATTTGTAGCGCGACTCGGAGGAAGGCCGCACACCAGAGATCTACCATTCGGAGAACTCGGCGGAGAACTAAGAATCTATGAAAGGGGTAACATCCCGGTGAAGCCGCCGAGGTATGATGTTGAAACCGATCCCATCAGACTTTTCCCGGAAGGGATTGAAACGGAACCAATGGACCGATTGCCGGGGCGACTCCAATACTGATTCCCAGAAAGCCGTATCCGTGTCCGTTAGTGCCCAATAGAACGGATCATTCGATCCAAACTGCATCAAGTCTCTACTTAGAAACCTTATTAATACAGAATCTGAAGTTGTAGTCGCGGCGAAAAAGCTTGTTTTTATTGCCTAGATATACAATCCTGCTGCTCAGGTAATTGTAGACAAGAGTAGCAGATGACCACCCGATTAAGTATTCTCAAAAACACCCTTGCTCTAGCTGTTCCTCAGGTACTCAATCCGTTCATTTCTTTTCTGCTCATTTTGGTGATTTCACGTTACTTGGGCGTCGAGGGTCTGGGCCAGTATTCTCTCGTGCTCGCGTATGTCGGGATCTTCGGGACTTTTGCGGCCTTAGGACTTGCTGATCTCGTGGTGAGAGAGGTTGCACGTTATCCAAATGATACGCACGTTTATTTCTTCAACGCAGGGATCTTCGGTACGGTATCGTCAGTAATTTTCCTCATATTCATGGATCTGACCGTCACTTTGTTGGGTTATGAACGAGAAGTCGTATTATCAACATTCATCATGTCGGCCACATTGTTGGCTTCAACTATAGGGTCTTACGTAGAAGCCATTTTCCGAAGCGTAGGCAAATCAAAGTACATAGCTTTGAGCTATGTCGTCGAGAATGCAATACGAGTAGTCGTATCCGTTATTTTGCTGCTGAACGGGTATGGAATTGTCATGCTCTTTCTTGCCGTAGCGGTGACTCGCTTCATGGGCATGTTTTTGTTGACGGGTTTCTATATAAAAATACTGGGCCGACCGAGTCTTCAACTACGAAGCGATATACTCTGGGTCCTCGCAAAACAGTCGCCGACCTTTACCAGCATTGCGGTCTTTTCGACAATTCATTTGAGCATGGATTCCATTATGTTGTCGAAGCTTCAAACGATTGAGGCGGTCGGGATATATAGTGCGGCAGACCGATTACTGACGATCTGCAAAACTCTTCCTACTGCATTTGCTTCGGCACTACTTCCTTTTTTTACGAAAGAACTTCTTCAGGGCAAATCGAGGCTCCAGGGTCTTACCCAAACATCTCTGAGGTACACGTTTATCTTACTTTTTCCGATTGTAGCCGGAACCGTCATTGTTGCGGACCAGATCATACCGCTCATTTACGGGTCAAAATTTGTCAGTGCCGGACCGGTCCTTCAGCTCCACATAGTGTCTCTGATCCCTTTCAGCATGGTTTACATACTGGCTCAGGTACTTATTGCGACGGACAATCAAAAAATTGATCTGTCTCTAAACATTCTTGCGGCAATTGTAAATTTCATTTTAAATTTTATTTTAATACCCATGTACGCCGAAATCGGAGCTGTCCTGGCGACGCTGTCTTCAATATTGATCTTCAATCAGATTCAATATTGGTATGTAGAAAGATATTTATTTAAATTGGGCTTTATAGCCGGCGCATACAAGGCAATTGCGGCTTCGGCCGGTATGGCTGCCGCCACCTATTTTCTTCGAGATTTCAATCTTTTTTTGAATATATTTGTATCCGCTCTCGTGTATGTAATCTTGCTGATCGTGCTGGGTGCCGTTTCAAAATCTGAACTCCAGCTTTTAAAACAGATCTTTCTGAAAAAGTCGGGAGAACCAACACCTTGAGAGCATTTATCAAAACACTTGTGAAAAAGGCTCCGATCCCGATCGTTGAACTGGGGCAAGTTGTATATGATCTTATGCCGCCTTCCTGGCGCTACGGAGATATTTATACCGAATCAGAAGACTTTCTCAAAAAATCAGAAAAATGGTCTTTGCAGGAACTTGTTGAGTATCAAAACGAAAAACTTCAGCAGCTAATTGCTCACGCCTACGAAAACGTGCCCTATTACCGTGAAGTTTTTCAGCGCAACAAATTAGTGCCGGCGGATATCAAGAGCGTCTATGATTTACCGAAAATTCCCGTCTTATCAAAGAATGAGGTCATACAGAGACGCAATGATCTCATTGCAAAAAACATCTCGCCGTTCGAAAGAGATCCGGCGCACACAGGTGGAAGCAGCGGGACGCCTCTCGATTTTTACATGGATAAATCGACACGACCAATGGATCGAGCACTCGTCCAGCGGCATTTGCGTCGACTTGGGTACAAGAAAGGCGACAGAACAGCATACTTCAAAGGCTTGACTTTAGTTAACCCGAAGAAGCTATGGCAGTACATGCCCGGTTCAAGAGAATTGCAAATAACTTTTAACCGGGTTGATGAACACTCATTGTCGCAAATCGCCGATAAGATGATTGAATTTAAACCTACCTTCATCAACGGTTGGCCTTCGTGCCTGTCCATTTTTGCAAAGTATCTCGAACGCTCCGGCAAGAAAATACCGCCGCCCAAATATGTGATGACGTCATCGGAAAACATGTATCCCGACGCAAAGAAGTACATCGAACAGGTTTTTGGTGCTCGAACAATCGACTGGTACGGGCAGGAAGAGACCGTGGCCGTTGCCGTTCAATGCGAATACGCTCTGGGGTACCATATTCAGATGGAAATGGCCGTTATGGAAATGATTCCTTGTGACGACAATCTACATGAGATCATAGGAACCTGTCTTCACAACAAGGCCATGCCGCTTATTAGGTATAAAACCGGAGATCTGGCCGTTAAATCAGAAGTAACCGATCCGTGCCCATGCGGAATGAGCCATCCAACAATCGGCGGTATTGTTGGACGTGATGGGGATATGGTTGTCACCCCCGAAAAGAGTGTCGTTTCTCCTCTCACTTTGCATTACGCTCTTTACTACCTGCCTGAAATTAAAGCGGCACAACTGATTCAGGAACAAATAGATGAATTGCGAGTTCTTCTGGTGCCTTGGACAACTATTTCAGACAAGACCAAGTCCGTGCTGACAACTGAATTGAGACGCCGATTGGGTGACGGCATTCAGTTGAGCTTTGAAGAAGCGGACGACATACCGGCGACGGGAAATTGCAACAAGAGGCCTTTCGTGATTTCGCACCTGAATCCGTCGGATTATATGGAAGCAAAAAACTGATGGGGGATCGGTAAACCGGGGCATGTACGTTCATTACCCGCATTCGGTAAACACCTTAATCCGCGAGGCTACAAATCAAAGTTATGTCTAAGATGGAGTTGTCGTGAAGAAAGTTCTGGTTTTGGGACCGGTTCCGCCGCCATACGGGGGCATTGCCACTGTAATGTTCTCAATAATTGAATC
This sequence comes from uncultured Syntrophaceae bacterium, assembly GCA_964613745.1. GTDB lineage: Bacteria > Desulfobacterota > Desulfomonilia > Desulfomonilales > Desulfomonilaceae > CAZTJA01. Next base: position 54,794 of record CAZTJA010000011.1, on the reverse strand, counting down.
GGAGCTTCGCTCGGAATTCGAGTTTGATGTATTTAATCGTACGGTCCTGCCGGATGATCGAAAAAGCTTCATCCAGAGAATGTGGTTCAGGATTCAGCGTTTTTACGCTTATTTTAAGAAACTGCGAACGGGAAAATACGACTTTGTGCACATTCATTCCGCCGACCCCGTTTTCCCCGGCACTGTAATTTTCATGATCATCACTCGGCTCGCAGGAACGAAAATTCTTCTGCACATGCACGGTACGGATTGGAATGACTTTTATTCAAGAGCTTCCAAAAAGGATCAGTTAATCGTTCGCTACGGCATCAGATTGGCTGATCATGTAATCGTTTTATACAGTCTATGGGAAACGAATCTGCGAAACCTTTACCCTGGGATCACAATTTCCACTGTGCACAATTTGATCCACCGGATGGACGAACCGAACACGAATACCGTCCGGCAGAAGAAAACGGATGTGGGCATATCACCAACCCAGTTTACGGTGGTTTCAATCGGCACGGTGGGATACAGGAAAGGATCATTCGAAATCCTGAAAGCCGTACCCGGGGTAATCGCGAAAGAACCGTCAATCCGGTTTCTCCTCGTCGGCGGCGAAGAGGTTCCCGGTGAATACGATCAGGTGGCATCCGTGATGAAGGACTCAAACCTATCGGAATTCGTAAAGATGACCGGGGAAGTCGTGCGTGATGACGTTCCCTATTTTCTTGCAATGGCGGACATTTTCATTCTCCCGTCGTACATTGAGGGAATGCCTATGTCCATCATTGAAGCAATGCAATTAGGTAAACCCATCATTGCATCTAAGGTCGGTGGAATACCTGAAATGATTGAAGACGGAGTATCCGGTCTGTTAATTGATCCCGGTGATCCCAACGGCATAGCTCATGCCGTCCTCACATTGTTCTCATCGCCGGAACTTCGGAACAAGCTTGGGAGCAAAGCCGCAGAAGCTTTCGCCGAGAAATTCGAATTTTCGACGGGAATAAAACAAATTAGATCCGTGTACTCTTCCATGTGATACACTTATTATCGAACTAAGGTGGGAACGAGAAACAGAGGGGGAGCCCGGAAATGTCAGTATCCAGAGTGCTTGCTTCTGCAGTAGTCTTGATCTTTGTCTGCACGTCGGTATTCACCAATGCAGACCCAATAAACGTTTCGGGTCCTGCCGGCCGGCTACTTGAAATGGGTTCCATCAAACCCGACGCAATAAAGTTGGATGTCTGGACGAACAAGCCACAAAATGTCGGTTTTCAAACCGGTGAACGAATCATTATCCATTTCAAAGCCGATCGAGATTGTCATGTACTCGCTCTCAACCTGAGCAAGACCGGTGACATTTCGATACTATTTCCGAATTCCGAACAGCCGGACGACTTCGTTCGGGCGGGACAAGAACGAAGCTTGTTCGGAAGCGACTCTTCCTTGAAGCTGGTGATGGGCAAAGGATTATCCGAGGCTCAAACAGTTTTTTTTGTAAGTCCCGAACCCATTTATCCGGATCTCACTTTTTCCGATGATTCACCCGTTTTGAAGTACGGCGCAGACGATCCGGGAATCAATGCCGTTCTGGACCATATCCACAAGGCATCGAATTTACCCGGATTCAACCGGGTTACACTGGTCATCAAAGGGGCCGAGAATCAAAGAGAGCTGAAGCTTATGGGCAAACCGAAGAAATCAGCTCCAATGTACGACAGTGAAATTCCCGAAACAATCACCGGGGTTCCGGGAATCAAAGGGAATAGACCCGAGGACAACAAATAACAAAACCGATGAGACAGGACAAAAGCAGCTCCTTACATTTTGCTCTGTTACTAGTCGTTTTTTTGATTTCTGCGATCTTTGTTGCCCTTCCCAAGTTGCATGAGCTTTTCGAGTGGAAGTACTACGACTTTAAGATCAGACTTTTTTACAATAAGGCCGCCGGCAATAATATTGTTCATCTGGATATTGACGGGAGGGCAATCGAACAGTTCGGAACATGGCCCTGGGACCGAAAACTTAGCGCACAACTTATATTAAAATTAAGCTCTCTGAATCCTAGAGTGATCATCTGTGACATACTCTATTCGAGTCCCGGAAGATCCGAGGAAGGAGATGCAAGCCTCTTTGAGGCCATCAGATCGTCCGGGAAAGTCGTCAGTGCTACGGCCTTCAGTATTTCGGATTCATCGAGTAATTTGATGAACCTCGACTTGAGGCAATCAGGATCATCGGAAGCATTGTACAGTAGAGCTTGGACCGGATCCATCCCTCAAAGCTTCTCGCTCTTCACCGTTTACAAATTTGGCTCTTCGAATTTACCTCTCAAACCAATAATTCAGAATTCCCGTGAAGTAGGACACATAAAGTCCACGCCTGATAACGATGGAGTGCATCGAAGCATACCTATCATTGTGAGATTGGGGGACCGCTTTGTTCCCAGTCTGGCCCTGGCCGGGTTCGCCGCGGCATTAAATGTTGATACGAAACAAATAAATGTCGATTCCGAGGGTAACCTGGTATTAAAGGCTCCGTCAGGCACGTTTTCAATACCAATTGATCCTTTCGGGCGCATGTTGGTGAACTGGAAAGACGCATGGAAGGGTTTTCCTCATCATTCTGCATTAGAACTTCTTCAAAGCACATCATCGGAATTGGAGACCAAGTACAGGGACAAGATAGTTGTCATAGGTGTAACCGGAACAGGTTCAACCGACCTCGGAAGATCCCCTTTGTCAAATGACTACCCCATGAGCAGACTGCATTCTTCGGCGCTGGAAACAATTCTCAACCAGGAGTACATAAGGTCGGTTCGTTTTTTTCCAATGCCTTTTCTGGTTGGGCTAATGTGCTCAATAGCAGCGGCCCTACTTAGTTTCAGAATCAGTATGAGCAGGGGCTTAGTTCTTAATCTTGTTCTGGTTTCTTCTTTTTTGGCTGCCGGTTTGGCTTTTTTCTATTTCTTTTCGTTGCAGGTTCCTACCATCGGCCCCGGTTTAATGGTTTTTATTTCAGGTGTTGCGGGCATCGGTCTAAGAGTATTCACCAAGGAAGCTGAGGCCAGAAGAATCAGAAAAGCCATGGAGCGGTATCTTTCGCCTGAAATGCTGCAGTCGATATTGCGGGGAAATAAGGATGCGGATCTTTCCACAAAACGTAAGGAATTAACGATACTGTTTGCCGATATTGTTTCCTTTTCGTCCATTGCGGAAAAAGTGGATGTCGAATACCTGGAGAGTTTTCTGGACGAGTTCTTCGACAGCATGACTCAGGCCGTTTTTGACCACGGCGGAACAGTGGACAAGTTCCTGGGCGACGGACTGCTGGCTTTTTTCGGCGATCCCGTTGAACTTGAAAACCACGCACTCGCGGCTATTACATGCGCCGAGCAAATGATAACTCAAACCCGACAGCTCAGTGCAAAATGGTCACAGGTGGGAATAGACGAATTCAGCAACGGAGTGCACATTCGAATCGGCATTACCACGGGTATGATAGTCGTGGGAAACATAGGGTCCAATCGAAGAATGGAATATACCGTCCTGGGTTCAGCGGTAAATCTTGCCAGCAGATTACAGGCGTTGGCTAAACCTGATTCTGTTCTGATTTCTTCCCGAACGTGTGCTTTGGCCAAGGATCATGTCACGTGTTCAGGACCTCATCACGTAAGGGTTAAAGGATTCGACAAAGAGATCTCCGTTTATGAATTATTGGATACCGGGATTGACCCGCATATGAAAATCGCAAATTAATCAGGTCAGTCGCCGATCAGCAGTTGGCATACCGGTTCGGTTCGCCTTTGAAAGCTCAGGGGGGATTCTTATTGATAACGTGCAGGATATTTTTAGTGGGGCCGGAAGATTTATTCGAGGAAAGTCGAAAGTTTCTCGACACCTTTCCTAGCGTGCAGACCGTCCATTCTTCGACATGTATTGCCAATGACATAATCGCTTCGGATTGCGACATTCTTATTTGGGATTTAGATTCACAGGCATTTCCGCAAGACATATTTCAAACAAATATAGCGAACCCCGTCGTGATCGTCATGTCATCGAGCTTGTCAAAGGAGGTTTCAGACTTCGTTGAAAGTCATGCATACGACCTTCTCTTGAATCCCGTCAATCCGGTTTTATTCAGAGCGGCAGTCAGAAGAGCCATACAACATGTCGAAATTCTTCGTTACAAGCACATCATTCGAAAACAAGCCGAAGAGTCGGTGCATGCCCATACACTGGAACTGTCACGTCGCAAAGAATTCCTGAACGGTATTTTGAATAGCTCTACTCTGGTTTCCGTCATATTGACGGATCTTGAGCAGAACATTCTGTTCTGGAATAAAGGCGCCGAAAATATATTCGGTTACACCAGCGAAGAGATGGTCGGTTCCAAGGTAACAAAGTTGTATCCACCGGATCCCGATTCGTCCGGAATTGTCTCCGATCTCCAACATAGAGTAATTGGTCGCGGCGAAACGGTTCATGGAAAAATGAACCAGATAGCCAAGGACGGCAGAATAGTGACTGTTTCTCTTGCTATTTCCCCGATGATGGATCCGGAAACCGGAAACCTGATGGGAATTCTCGGAATCGGACAAGACATCACCGAAGAATACCGTCTTTCACGCGAATTGCAGGAATCTTTTCGGTTGCTCAAGGGAACTCAGGACGTTTCCGTGTTTTCTCTCGCCAAGTTAGCGGAATCTCGAGATCAAGAAACGGGAGATCACCTGTTCAGGATTCAGGCTTACTGCCGAATCCTATGTGAAAAACTTTCTGAGGAAAAGCACTATGATGCAATCATCACGACGGAATTTACCGACAACTTGGTGCGGGCTTCAGTGCTTCACGATATCGGCAAGGTTGCACTTCCGGATGCAATCTTGATGTGCACAGGAAGATTCACACCTGAGCAGAGAGCTGCTATGCAACAACACCCCGTCCACGGTGGGAAAGCATTGGATGACGCTGTAGCGCTATTGGGTGAAGAAAGCTTTTTAAGCATGGGTCGGGATATCGCTTACTACCATCATGAAAAATGGGACGGTTCAGGATACCCTTTTGGTCTCAAAGGGACGGAGATCCCGCTAAGCGCAAGGATTGTGGCCCTTGCGGACGTTTACGACGCCCTCACGTCAAGGCGTCGTTACAAAGAAGGATTTTCTCATGAAGAAGCTGTATCACTTATTGTGAAAGAGGAAAATCGGCAGTTTGATCGTGATATAATCACGGCTTTCCTTGGGTCCTCACATGAATTCAATAGCATAAGGGAAACTTTCCGACAGTAAAGCCTTCAAATTGCAAAATTGTACGAAACCTCACCCCCTGAAGTGCATCTCTCCTGTTACATTAGAGATATCTAATGACCTTACGATCGAGAGGTATGAATCAATGACTAGTAATGACGATGTTGATGCGAAGATTTTGAATGCCGAAGATCAGCGTCGGCAGAAAATTATGGATAAGGCTACAGAGATCGTGCAGATTGATGACAGTGAGCTTCCCCAGAGCGTTAAGGACATGTTTAAAAAAACACGTGAACCGGAAACATGTGATTCATGAGTTTTATGACTAAAACAATACGCGAATGAGGTTTCCCGGATTGATTAGCTGCTCAAACATATCCTATTGAAAACGCTATAAGGAATTGGCCCACATAGTAGAGCGGCAATCCAATGAGTCTATTGGCAAATTGTGTAGTAAGGAATCGGTCCCTCGCAACGAAGATATCGGATGCATAAAAGGCGGCGGCTCCAATAAGTATGAGACGGGATGCGATCCGGTCCAAATCCGGATTCAAGAACGCAACCCATGCGGCACAGAGCATTATGCTTATGACCACAACGTAAATGGCCACAGGAATGAGCATTGGTCCAAGATTCGGACGAAGCTTCAGGAAAATTCCACAACTCACCACCAATAGCAATAAGTTCCCAAGAGTCCACCAGTCGGCAAACCGAGTAAGACCCGCAAAAGCAACGACGTATAATACGTGGCCGATCAAGAATACAATCAGACCAATCCTGAACGCTTTATTGCTCTTTAGTGCAAGGCAGACATCGCCTGCAAGTCCGCACAGAAGTCCCGCAAGCACGAGAAGATGATACGTGCGGTCGGCATGAACCATCATCAGGGCTGTCAAAACAAAGAGGCACGATAGCGGAACTTTGAAGGTCAAAATTAGTCCGGTTCCCCTCTTTTTCTCTGCAACCAGGAGAGCGACAAGCAAGCCGACGGCAACTGCAATGAGAATCGGGTTGATCATGAATTCCTCATTTCGAATGGCTCTATGATTCTAGTCTAAAATGTGCGTCGTCTCAAACGTGATTTCATGAGCCATGGATTTTTCAATCGTTGGGTGGACCCTCAATCATCTCTTCGATAAACTTTTTTGGGTCCCGCAATCGTTCACATCTATTGAAGCTCTGTTTTGATCAAGTTGACCATAGCTCGATTTTATTACGATTGACACTTTTTCATGCATTCAAGTATCCTGATTCCTTGGTTTGTTTTTGCAGCCTGAGCAAACTTGTCGGTCGAGCGTGGGGTTCAGACCGACCATGCTGAATTGGAGCCATTCCGTTCAGATCAGTTATTTGTTTGGGTCCATTCTTATGGGAGGGATCGGTATGAGCAAAAAAGCGTTCATCGTGTTTTTCTTGATTGGAATACTGGGGCAACCTGCCGTTTCATTGAGTTGCGGCAATAATCAGATGGTTAACGACGGTGTGGTCGGAATAGTATCCGACATTTTGATGACACCTTTTTACATAGTTTCCGAGCTGCTCGGAACCGGTGGAACTCAATGCAACGTACAAGGTGTGTGTCCCTGTTGTTCGCAGCCCGTAAAGAAATCAGGAAAAGTTGTCTGCGTTCCAGTTCAGACGTGTTACTGCCAATTGAAGAATGCATATGTGGTTTGTGTCCCTGTTTCAACGAGAACTGTTGTAACGAATGTGAAACCAATTCCCGTGACCACCGTAATTTCCACATCACCGAATCGTGAAATTCCGAAACCTGAACCAATGAAAGAAACGAGAGTCGAAGAAAAACCGCCGGTCATTCAGCCTGTTCCGCAGCCTGAAGCCAGGGCTACTGTTCCCCCCGAACCTGCTCCCCCGGCCAAAGTAGAGATTCCGTCGGTTCAGATTCCACCTGTCGAAAAGCCGGTTGTCCCACCTTCCGAAGTGGCTAAGATACCCGAATCCAAACCCGTACCCGTGACCGCTCCGGAACCGACTGCTCGGGAGAATATTGAAATCAAGCGAGTTCAAATCCCAGAGGAGCCTCCATTGTCGAGGCAGGTCGAAAAGATAGTGCCTTCTCCGGTCGAAAAGCCGATTGCAGTCCCCGAAGCGGCTAAGATGCCCGAACCGAAGCCGGTTCTGGAAGTTAAACCTCCTCAACCCGTGGAAAAGCCGGCTCAAGTAGAGGATAAGCCCCCAGTTCCCGAAAATAAGCCTGTTCAGGTTGAAAAGCCTGTAAGGAAGAAAACAGCTCCCGCCCCTTGCGGCGTGTATTATTCACCGCCTGCTTGTGCACCGAGACCTCCTGTCTGCAGATGATTATGATCGTACGATCAGCAGACTGAACTTTAGGAAAATATCTCAAGAGAAAGGGCGGCTCAGTTTCGCTTCTGAATGACGCGATAAGCCGCCCCTTCTGTTACCATTTAAAGTCAAACTCCCCTTCTTGCCGTTCCTCTTAAATTTTAAATTGACAAGAGCAAGCCGTATGGACTACGGTTTCATAAAGGGTCAAACCCTTCCTCTTTTTTTCAGAGCAATTTTGGTCGATTGCCTTCCGCATGGCTTAAACCAAACTGTTTCGACAGCAATCCACCTGATGTGCCTGATATACCAAAGCTCGCTTTCGTCGGAGTATTTCCGACCTAACACCTAACCACGTAGATTCTTAACCAGGGTGAACAACCCGATTCTTTACCGGCTCAATGTCACACCACTAAAATTTGCTTTAAGGCGGTTGGAAAGATGGTGAGAGGCGGAGCTTACTACATGGTTATCGTATGATATCACTACCGTTCATCATCCTGAACTTCACAGACATACATCCAGAAAGAAATTGACCGGAGGTTTGCCGGAAAGAAATATACCTGAATTGATTAATCAAATTGTAATTTGTAGCCCATTTAGGCCTGAATTTCGACTCACGTCCATAAGCGCGGGTCGAAAAGAATATCACGCAGAGGAGAACGCAAATGGCTGTTAAAATTTTTCTCAATGAAGATGAAATGCCGCGACAATGGTACAATGTTGCAGCGGACATGCCGACGCCGCTGCAGCCACCCTTGCATCCCGGAACACATCAGCCCATTAATCCTCAGGATCTCGCTCCCGTTTTCCCGATGAATCTCATCGAACAAGAGGTCAGCGATCAAAGGTGGATAGACATCCCCGAGGAAGTTCTGGATAAGTTACTTATCTGGCGCCCTTCTCCTTTGCACAGAGCCGTTAAACTTGAGCAGTATCTGAATTGCCCGGTAAAGATTTTTTATAAAAACGAAGGTGTAAGCCCTGCCGGCAGCCACAAGCCGAATACCGCCATTCCCCAGGTTTATTACAATAAGGTTTTCGGCACAAAGCGAATTGCCACGGAAACAGGAGCAGGTCAGTGGGGGAGTGCACTGAGTTTTGCATGCGCACAGTTCGGGTTGGAAGCAAAGGTATACATGGTGAGGGTGAGCTACGAACAGAAACCCTACCGACGTTTGATGATGAACACCTGGGGTGCGACCTGTGTTCCGAGTCCAAGCACCGAAACTCAAGCAGGTAAGACGATTCTGGCTCAGGATCCGAATTCTCCCGGTAGCCTCGGAATCGCAATCAGTGAAGCCGTCGAAGATGCCGTTACCAGTGAGGCAATGGGACGCCCCGCAACCAAATATTCCCTCGGCAGTGTGCTGAATCACGTCATGCTCCATCAGACCATCATTGGCCTTGAAGCCAAGAAACAGCTCCAAAAAGCAGGTGAATTCCCCGACATCATCATTGGATGTGCGGGGGGCGGCAGCAACTTTGCCGGCATCGCTTTTCCCTTTATTCAGGACAAGATTGCGGGCAAGAAGATCGACATTCTTGCCGTTGAACCTGCATCCTGCCCAACAATGACGAAAGGGTGTTTCACCTATGATTTTGGGGACACCGTCCACATGACACCGTTGATGGCCATGCACACACTTGGACATGCTTTTGTGCCTGCGCCCATTCACGCCGGAGGCTTGAGATATCACGGCATGGCACCGCTGGTGAGCCAACTTGTTATGGACGGATTAATCGAACCGAGATCGGTACTGCAATTGGAAACCTTTAAAGCGGGTGTAACCTGGGCGAGAACCGAGGGATACATCAGTGCTCCCGAAACGTGCCACGCTTTGGCAGCGGTCATTCAGGAAGCATACAAAGCCAAAGAAGAAGGTAAAGAAAAGGTTATTCTGGTCAACTGGAGTGGTCACGGCCTTGTTGATCTTGCCGCTTACGATGCATTCTTCCAGGGTAAATTACATGATTATGAAATGCCTCAGGAGGAAATAGCGGAATCGCTCAAAGCCTTGGACGGCTTTCCCAAGCCGCACATGTAATCGACATGCGTAACGTTTCTGAATAATATCGTGTCATAATTATTCTATTTAGTGCGGGCAGTATATAGATGCTGCCCGCAATCGATTTAATACACAGCTAAACTTTGCCTGATTTTTAGCTTACCAACTGATGTTGGGGTCTCGCGGGAATTTTATCTGGTCCCACATTTCCCCCCAGAGTTCCTTGAATTTACTGCCCAACCGAGAATTAAGTTTTCCCCAATGGGTTCGGCCTTTTTCAACTTCTCCGAGTATTTCCGCAACGAGTTCTTCCAATCGAGCAAGTTCATCTTTGGGCAGAAATGAAACGGCTCCCTTGTCGATGGCTTTCTGAAGACTATCCGGCGTCATGGAATGAGCGGTCAGTATAACCGACGGCATTTTTTTCGCCGTTGCGATTTCAAGAAGATCAAATCCCCGGACACCCATGATGTCTAATATCGCAAGGTCGAATCCGCCTTTTTCAATGAGCTCTTTGGCCGTGGAATAATCTTTCGCCGTCACCAAATCACAGTTTTCGAGTTGTTCTTCAATTACGGCAAGTACATCAACTTCATCGTCCACCGCGAGAATTTTTTTCCCTGCCAATATAGTATCCTTCACTACTACCTCCGAGCTTTCTTATTTCACAAAAGACGGCAGAAAGAGAGCAATCTGTGGATAAAAGAGCATCAGGAGCATCACGATCCAATATGACGGGAGATACCAACACACCCCCTTGAGCACGGTTCCCAATGGGGTTTCCTTATCCATACCTGCCACAATGTAGGCACAAATACCCACCGGAGGAGTAACGGCACCCAATGTCGTCACAACACACAGGATGCATCCGAACCAAATTGGATCGTAGCCCATTTTCATAACAACGGGAAAAAAGATGGGGATAGAAACAAGCAGGAATCCCAGCGCATCCATGACCATTCCTGCAATCATGTAAATAAACAAGATTGCAATTATGATTACCCACGGTTGGACCGGCAAGGCCGCAATGTAATCAGCTATTTCGAACGGCATTCGGCTTATGGTGAGAAATCTTCCGAGAATGACGGCCCCGGTCACTATGAGAATGATCATGGAGGTCACTTTAAGTGTGTCGATTACGGATGCAACAAACCCCTTAAACGTGAGTTTCCGTCTCACAATACCTAGCACAAAGGCGAAGAAGGCACCTGCAGCGCCGGCTTCGGTGGGAGTATAAGCACCTGAATAAAGCCCAACCATTACCAGGGTGAAGAGCACGATCATTTCAATGGCACCCGGAATGGACTTTATTTTTTCCCACATGGTCGTTTTCTCGCCGGCAGGTCCCCAATCAGGGCGGAACAAACAAATGAGGTAAACGGTGATGCAGAAGAGAATAGCGAGCAGTATCCCCGGAATAGTGCTGCCCCAGAAGAGTTTACCGATGGACTGCTCAGTGTAGATTCCGTACACCAACAGCACCACGCTTGGGGGTATGACCACACCGAGTGTTGACCCTACGGCAATGGATGAACTGCTTAGGACGGGGTGATACTTGTATTTTTTCATCTCGGGCATTGCAACGGACGTCATGGTGGCGGCGGTGGCGGTATTTGAACCGCAAATGGCTGCGAAGCCGGCACAGGCCATTATCGTTGCCATGGACAACCCGCCTCTTGTGCGTCCCATCCATGTGTGTGCGGTTTTATAGAGAGCCTGGTTCACCCCTGAATAAAAGCAGATCTGGCCCATGAGAATAAACATGGGTATAACCGTCAGCCCGTACTTGGAAAAGGTGTTCCATATCTCATTTCCAAGCATGGTGACTGCAGCATCGGGAGTAATAAGGTACCAAAGACCGGCAAAACCGACCATGCCCATTGCCAACCCAACGGGTAGTTCAAGGAAAAACATCAAACACAAGAGAATGAATATCCCGATTAATCCTATGGTCATTTCTGCCCCCCTGTCTTGGGTTCAAACATGGTCAGCAGGTCGAGGAGCAAGCACAAGACCATGAGACCGCACGATACGGCAACTGCATAGGTAAAAGGCCAAAACGGCATTTTTAAGGTTTCGGAGACTTCTCCGGACCGCATCAGTATGCTTGCCAGACTGGCGATTTTCCATGCGGCCGCACCGAAGAATATCATCCCCAACACATAACTGATTGCGACTGCGGCTTTTCTCACGTATGCCGGCAGCATAAGTGCTACGATGTCCACGGCGATATGGCCTTTTTTCAGTTGGGTGTATGCCAGCGGCAATGCTGCAACGAGCGCTCCCAAATAGCATACCAGGTCATAAATGCCCGCCATTGGTATTCCTATCATCCGAAGCCCCATGTTTAAGACGGACACGGAAGTCATTACAATCAGTGCGATGCCGCCGACCCAGACAAATACGTCGCATAACCATTCGTTGATTCGTCTCAAAAAGGCCATTCACCCTCCATATCATGTCATCTTGCAGCCGGTTCACGATGAGATCATTCTTGAATTGACGTGAGGCAACTCTGAATTAAACGCTCTTCCTTCTCCGATCAGACTACTACATGCTTCGCCTCTTGCGAGGACAGCAGGCGCACATCCGGATACGGACTACCACAAGCCGATCTATTTCAATCGAGGCCGAAATAGATTGGTATTATGAATACGTAAGAATGATCAAATCAAATCGAAATGACGTTGAACGGCAAAGCACTGCAGGGACTTTCACCTGAAGCAAGTTTTGTCAGGTCATGGCAGAGGCCAGTGCTTTGCCGCAGAAGACAAGTTGGAATTCTTTACAAATACCGCACGGCAACGAGCCGGATAACTATTTGAATTCCTTGTTATACTTTTCCGTGAGTTTTTTAGCGTCGTCTACTATCTGAGCCCCAGGTAGCTTTGCAGCTTCCATCTTCTTGATGTAATCGTCAACGAGAGGCGCAACCTTGCCCATCCATTTGCCGCGCTCTTCATCGGAAAGAGGAATGAACTCGACGTTGTGTTCCTTCTTTGACCATTCCATGGCATCTTTGGCGTGACCGTCGACGTATTTTCCGGTCCAGATAGCCTGGTCTTTTCTCAAATCATCAAAAACTTTCTTTACATCTTCGGGCAGGGATTCCCATTTCCGTTTGTTCATGACCACGGCGAAGGGCACCACCCACAGATCGCTCAGAGTTACATACGGACAGTACTCTGCGTATTTCATGTCCTTGAGAACATCCATGGATGTGACATTACCCTGAACAACTCCTTTTTGGAGTGCTTCGGGAACATCGGATTGGGGCATCCCCACGGGGGCGGCTCCAAGAAGCTTCATCCATTCGACGCCGGTTCCGGCTGCTCTGAGTTTGGCTCCCTGTAAATCTTCGAGATTCCTGATCGGTTTGCTCGCCAGAATCTGGGCGGGGGCGCATGTGAACAGAGTGAGGACCTTCACGTCTTTGAGTGATTGCGGGTTGTGTTTTTCATACAAATCCCACATGACTGCGCTTGCGACGGTTGCATTGGAAAAACCGATGGGCAGGTCCATAACTTCCAGTTCTTTGAAGCGTCCCGGTTGATACGCCGTAGCCAAACAGCCAATGTCGGCTCCACCGGCAACTACTCCGTCGAACATGTTTTTCGCTTCAAGGAGGGTTCCACCCGGGAAGGTTTTTACTTTCACCTTGCCGTTTGTACGTTGCTCGACCTCTTTGACCCAACGTTCCATTTGAATACATGGAAACGTAGTGGCGGGTGGAAAATTGGCATAGGTGAGATTAATGGGATCTGCAGAGACGCTGTTGGTCGGGCACATCCCAATGATCACGGCCGCCGAAACGAGAGCCAATGATAGTAACAACCTGAACCTGCTTTGTGTCATCAGAACCTCCTTGAATCGATTCATTTGTGACTGGTTGAAGGGATAATTCGGGCGTATCGAATATCAATCTCCTAAAAACGCAAGCTTGGCCAAGTTACTGAGACATGCTTTATTTGAGTACAAGCATTCCACAGCAGCTACATAATGAAACAGTAGAATTGAAATTCAGCTTCTTGCTGAGAGAGACGTTGATTGTTGACGAAATCATGTATTCCTGGTCGTGATACGTAACGATGCGCATCACGATCAAAACTTAGTTTATAGATAAAATCATTCCTCGTTTTTGGAGGCTATTGCTTTGAGAATTTTGTCGGGAGTTATGGGGTAATCCGTCATGTGTACTCCAATAGCGTTGCTTACCGCTGCGGCATAGGCCTGAGCAGCGGACATTGCTATGGACATTCCCGCTTCCTTGGCTCCATACGGACCGTCAGGATCGTTGGATTCCACAATTATGGTATTTATTTTCGGCATGTCGCAGGCCAGGGGCACCTTGTATTCAAGCTGTGTGGGATTCAGGACAAAGCCTCCGTCCCAGGTGTGTCCTTCCGTCAAAATACCGCCCTGCCCCCCCATCGCAATGCTCCCATGAAACTGGCCTTCCAGCACGAGCGGATTCAGGGCATATCCGACATCCTGGGCCGCAGTTACTTCAAGCACACATACTTGACCCGTTTCAGGATCGACTTCAACTTCGGCTATGGTTGTACCGAAGGAAAATGCTCCGCACATCTGGCCAAATGGATTGCTGATCCATTCTCTTTTCGGATCGACTTTGGGCCAGTAATCACCCGTGCCGCTCACTGCTTCTCCACGGGCCAGAATTCTACGAATGACTTTCGGGATCGGAACACCTGTTTCCGGGGAATCTTTCACAAAAATTATACGGTTCTTCGCAACCAAGTCTGCTGGATCCGCTTTCAGCAGATCCGCGGCCGTACGAAACAGCAGTTTCTTGACGTTTTCTGCAGCATTCTTGACCGCCTGACCTCCAATGAAGGTGGACACCTGGGAATATGCGCCGGGATCCGAGGGGGTCACTTCAGTGTCGGCGGTCACCAATTGAACGTCTTCAGGTAGAATCCCCAATTCTTCGGCCGCTATCTGAACGAGCATGTGGTCATTTCCCTGACCGTTATCGACGACTCCTGAGATGACCGTGGCTCCGCCGTCTTCATTCATTTTAATGAGAGCCTGTGAGCCTCCGCGAATACCCATTGGGAAGCCGGTCTGGACGGAGTTGCATCCTATGCCGATTCCCCGCATGGGAGGCAGTTTGCCGAACTTCTCTTTCCAACCGGCTTTTTCTGCAGCCTTGGTGATGGTCTCCTTCATGGCGCAGCTTGCGACGTACGATTTGGTGTTCGTGTACTCGCCTGCTTCCCTTGCGTTGATCATTCTCATATCAACAGGATCCATTCCGAGATGCTCGGCGATCATGTCAAGTTGAACATCAACTCCACATGCGAAGGCTCTGCCGTGAATCCGGATCATCCCTCTAGGCGGTTTATTGGTGTAGATTCGGTATCCGTTATATCGCACGTGCTCCATCTTGTACGCCTGTTCCATGCACAAGAAAGGCACGCTGGTAGCTATTGGACCTGTCGAGCTGTATGCGCCCCCGTCCATGTAACAGGTCACGTCTCTCGCGATAACCAGACCATCTCGATTAACGCCGGTCTTGATCGTGGTAATAAGAGCATGGCCCTGACGTGTGGCGATTGAATTCTCTTCACGAGTGTAGACGATCTTGACCGGCCTGCCCGTTTTTCGAGCAAGCAGGGCACAAATGAAATCACCCGGTGATATTTCGCTTCTCCCGCCGAATGCGCCTCCGATGGTTATCTTGCGGACTCTGACTTTATTGAGTGGAATTCCAAGTGCGTTCGAAAGCGGCTTGGCCTTCATATGAGGCCCGGCATTGGGCATCCATATTTCCAGATTGCCGTCCATATCGAAGCGAGCCACGACCGCATACGGTTCACCGTGGAAATAGGAATCTTCCGATGCGGTGAAGGTATCCTCACGAACGTAGTAGGATTGAGAAAATCCTTCTTCCACATCCCCGACGTTGATTGGAACATGGATATTGATGTTTTGGGGGAATTCGTCATGGATCAGCGGCGCTCCGGGACTGATGGCCTCCATGGGATCGAACACCGGATCGAGAATCTCGTATTCCACGCGAATGCGGCTCAAGGCTTCCTGCGCCGTTTCTTCATCCGTTGCCGCGACTGCGGCTACTTCTTCACCGATGAATCGAACCTTGTCGGTGGGGAGAAACTGCTGGTCCTGTGTATAGCGGAACACTCCCCATTTCTTCCCGAGAGTGTCGCGTCCGCAGACGATCGCCTTAACTCCCGGAATGCGCATTGCTTCAGTGGTATCGATATTGAGAATTCGAGCGTGTGGATGGGGGCTTCTCAGAATTTTCCCCATCAACATCCTAGGAAGTGAAAGGTCGGCAGTGAATTTGGCTTCGCCGGTCACCTTCGCCCTGCTGTCCACACGGGGCATGCTCTTTCCGATATAAGCGTAATCAGCCATCCGCTCTACCTCTCTTCTTTAGAGCCGGTGGTCACGGCTTGAACTGCTTCGATAATCTTGGTGTAACCTGTGCATCTGCAGACATGCCCGCTTAGAGCACGCTTGATTTCCCCCGTGTCGGCTTGCGGATCTTTTAGCAATAAACCTTTTGCGGCCATGAGCATACCGGAAGTACAAAACCCGCATTGAACGGCACCGTTATCAATGAAGGACTGCTGCAACGGGTCGAGTTCATCAGGTTGGGCAAGGCCTTCCACGGTAACAATGTTTGTCCCGGCAGCTTCAAGCGCCAATGTCAGGCAGGAGCGAACAGGCTTGCCATCCATCAGAACCGTGCATGAACCACAGACTCCTTCACCGCAGCCTTCCTTTGCTCCGGTCAAATGGAGATCTTCTCTGAGCACTTCCAGAAGGGTGCGATTCGGTTCCACCATGTTCGAATAGTGTTCCCCATTGACGGTCATTTCCAGTGGAATTCGATTCATTTTCCCTCCCCTTCGGCACCGGACAAGGCCCTCTGAGCGGCTTTTCTAATCGCTCTTTTGGCCAAAACCGCAACCATTTGAATGCGGTAAGCCGCAGGCTGAGAAACATTGTTTGCTATGAAAGCGCCGGCAGTGTTCATAGCGGACTCTCCGGCTTTTTCCAAAGCTTCAATGTCATTGACTTCTTTGTTCTTCAGGATTTCTTCTATAGTAGATATTAGGAGAGGTCCTCTCGAAACCGCACCGATGACCAGTCGTGCATCTACAAATTTCTTATCTGCGAGTTTTACGAATGCCCCCGCTGAAACAACGGCGTAATCAATTGCCGACCGATAAGCGAGTTTTTCAAATGCTGCACCGGTGGATGGTTCCGGAACCGGCACCTGGATTTCCACGAGCAATTCGTCATCGTTCAAGGATAAAGGATGCTCGCCTATTCCCGAATACATTTCGGATAGCGGCATCGTCCTTGTCCCTTGATGTGATTGTATGATTACCTGAGCGTTCATTGCCATGAGCACGGGTGCCGCATCCGACTGGTTTATCGAGTGGCATCGATCTGAGCCGCCTTCCCATGCGAAACAGGTTCGGCCTCCTGTTTTGTTGCAGCTCTGCCGTGCGCCTCGGAACAGATTCGATTGATTATAGAATTGACAACGATTTTCCTGGCAGAGGTTTCCACCAATTGTGCCTCTGAAATGCTGAATGGAAGGAGCGCCAACTGCCTTGATTGCTTCGTATAAGCCCGGCCAACGCTCCTGAATGGGCTTGAATTGGAGAATATCATCCAGAGAGACCGCAGCTCCTATTCGCAGCATACCCTCGGATTCTTCGAGAATCGTAAGTTCCGCTAAGTTTTTAAGACTCACCAGATGAGCGGGTTTGGTGAGCCCCTGTTTCATTCGGACAAGCAGGTCGGTTCCACCTGCAAGTATTTTGCATTCAGGTCCGTACGTTTTCAGAATTTCCAAAGCATCATGGAGATTCCGGGGTACTTCATAGGCAAATGCTGGTAAGCGCACGTTTCCTCCTGATGGTTTGTCTGGATCTCACGTACATGACTGTTCTTTGTCGGTCAATGGGTCGATTCCGCAGGATACAATACCTTGTTTCTGCTTGATTGCAGCGAGAACCCGTTCGGGGGTTATCGGCAAATCGGTGATACGAACTCCGATAGCATCGTAAACGGCATTTGCTATGGCCGGTGCGGTGGGAACACAACCCGGTTCTCCGATACCTTTTGCACCGTAGGGCCCCGACTCATCTACCGTCTCGATCACCACGGGCTGTAATGAAATCGCATCCTTTGCGGTCAAAACTTTGTAATCCCTGAAATCGGGGTTCATGTTGCGACCTTTTTCAAGGATGACCTGTTCCGTCAGGGCAAAACCGATGCCCATAAGTACACCGCCGTGTACCTGTCCGTCCAGCAACAGAGGATTGATTGCCCGACCGACATCGTGAGCGGCAACATAGTCTATGATCTCTACTTTACCCGTTTCTTCATCAACTTTCACCCGAACTCCGTGCGTGCCGAACGAATATGTAACGGACATGTTGCCGCGAAAATCTTTACCCATGTTCTCATTCGCCGGGTCATAGAAATAGTCTGCCATCATCATCTGGCCGCCGTGCTTAAAGTGAGCATTGCGCAGAAGTTTTGCCAAAGGCACATTCGATTCGGGCTTGTCTTTGATGAATACTTTGCGGTCTTGCAATACAAGATTCTCAACATCGGTCTGTAGGGATTCCGCTGCGATTTCCAAAATTCGCTGACGGATCTTTTTCGCTGCACCCAAAGCCGCATTGCCGGCGACGAAAGTTGTTCGACTTGCATGAGCGCCAACATCCCACGGGCATACGTCCGTATCCTGGTGGATGACATGGACGTCCTCAACAGTAAGTCCCAATTGTTCGGCCACTATCTGGGCGACTACCGTATCGGATCCCTGCCCCATATCCGAGGCCCCGGTGAATACGTCCGCTTTTCCGTAATCATCCATCTTGATGATGGTGCCGCATCCGTCCGATCGGTAAATACGTGCTCCGCCGCCCACATGTATCAAAGAGGCAATACCGATGCCTTCGCCTTTTTCTTTGGGCCGGTCGAGTTCCAGCTTTTCCGTAACTGCTTCGATACATTCCGGGAGTCCGCACGTAGTGATTCGCAAACCCTGGGGAGTCACATCTCCGGGCTGATTTGAATTTATACGTCGAATCTCAATGCGGTCCATGCCGGCGGCTTCCGCGAGCATATCCATTGCGCTTTCAATGGCAAATGTAGCCTGAGGGTTTCCGTAACCCCTCATTGCTTGCGAGTATGTGTTGTTCGTGTAAACGCACTTGGCCACATAGCGGACATTTGGAACCCTGTAAAGCGAGGTGATGGGCATCATCATAACGGAAGGAGTGGTCACGCCCCAGGAAGTGTAGGCTCCATTGTCCAATACCATTGACATGTCGCGGTACAGCAGCTTGCCGTCCTTGTCACACCCCATTGAAATGTCGATTATCGTCGGTTGACGAGTTGAAGTCGCTATGAACTCCTCTTCACGGTCGAACAGAATTTTCACAGGACGACGTGTATACCAGGCCAATAGGATGGAAATGTGCTCATAGGCATATGTATCCAGCTTACTACCGAACCCTCCGCCTATGTACGGCTTGATCACTCTTACCCTTTTGTCCTGCAACCCAAGGGCTTTAAGTGTCTCCATGAAATCTTTCTGAGCGAGCGACGGAATCTGGGTATTCGTGTATACGGTAAGGTTATTTGCGTGATCAAAGTCGGCGATGGCTCCGCTTGTGCCCATGCAACAATGAGTCACCCACGTTGTGGTAAATCTTTCTTTGACGTTGAATGCCGCTTCCTGTTTGGCTGCTTCCACATCTCCATAATGGAGATTCCAGGGCATCTTCAAAATGTTCGTCTTGTGCTCTTCATGCACCAGAGCGGCATCCGATTTCATTGCCTCTACCGGATCGAAAATTCCGGGTAGCGCCTGGTACGTGACTTCTATGAGATCAATGGCCTTTTGAGCTGTTTCCGGATCCATAGCAGCCACGGCGGCCACTTCATCTCTGTAGGATCTGACTTTTCCGGCCTTAAGCGGTGGATTGTCCTTATAGACTCCCATGCGGATGTGAGGAATGTCCTCACCGGTCAGGATTATCCGCACCCCGGGCAAAGCTTTTGCCTTTTCCGTGTCGATCTTTACGATTCGGGCATGTGCAAATTTGCTGTAGAGTATTTTGCCGTACAGCATGCCGGGCAACTTGACGTCTTGTATGTATTGCGCTCTCCCGGTCGCCTTGTCTACGGCATCAATCTTGGGGATCCGTTTCCCTACTGCCGAGAACTCTTGTGTATTCTCCATTGTGGAATTGTCCTTTACTCCAGGTGCATTTGCGTAACCGACCGAGCAATGGGAATCAGCTTTGTCGGAATAAGTTCAACATCTCAAAAATTCGGGTTAATTCCTCAATCAGCAGGGGATCCATCCCGCACGACAACGTCCACATCATCAGACCCCTTGTCAATTACCGCCTGAATGGACTGAAATATCGGAACGTATCCTGTGCATCTGCAAAGATTTCCTGCAAGCGCATGTTTTATGTCGTCCTCAGTGGGACGGGGATTCTCATCGAGTAGCGCTTTCGACGACATTATCATACCGGGGCTACAAAACCCGCACTGGATACCGCCGTTTTCTATAAACGACTTTTGCAGCGGGTGCAGTGTCCCATCCTGGGCAGCCAATCCTTCGATGGTCACCACGTCGGATCCGTCAATCTCAGGAGCCAAATACAGACAGGAATTGACCGCTTTACCGTCCACGATCACGGTGCAGGCACCGCATTCGCCGCTGCCGCAGCCTTCTTTTGTACCCGTTAATCCTAATTCTTCTCGTAATAAATGCAGAAGCGTCCAATGATCTTCAATTTTCATCTGGAACTTATTACCGTTTAAGGTGAAGGTTACCTCTTTAGACATTTCATTTCCTCCGGGCAAATCTTACGGGTTCCGACAGTCGTTTGCTTACGCTTCTGCAGCCTTGATTCGTTCCAAACATTTTATACCCATGCGTCGAACGAAAACCGAAACCATGTCTCTGCGATACCAGGCCAGACCTCGAATGCTGTCCCTGACTCTGGATTCTTCGGCGGCAAGCTTGCCGGCCTCGATCAGATTTTCTGAAGTTATCTCTTTCCCAACCAGGTGTCTTTCCGCGCTGAGCGTTCGCATGGGAGTTGGAGCTGCAACACCCAACGATATGCGGGCTCTTGCGCAACGATCGGTGTTGTCTTCCAAACCAAGCTGCACGCCGACCCCGATAAGGGGTAGTTCCATGGCTGCACGCCGACCATATTTCCGGTAGGCCCCACTACTGCGGGCACTCTGTTTGGGGACGATGATCTCGGTAAGTATTTCTCCGGGTGAGAGCACCGTTTGTCCCGGTCCTTCAAAAAAATGGATCAGATCGACTGTCCTTTGCCCGGTGCTGCCGTAAATACGAGCCTTCGCATCCAGTGTAACCAGAGGAATGGCTCCGTCCGCCGAGGGAACCGCATTCACGAGATTGCCGCCTATGGTGGCTACATTTCGGATTTGGAGTGATCCGATGTGCTGAACCGCATCGTGTAATATCGGATACTGCAATCTAATCAAGGAGGATGTTTCCAGAGTGCGATGTGTTACAAAAGCCCCGATGCGCAATTCCCCGGTATCCGGATTAACTTCCAGGGTATCAAGCTCAGGGATGCGTTTTAGTGAAATCAGGTAATCGGGAGCGATTTTCCTTGATTTGATTTTTACCATCACATCAGTCCCGCCGGCTATGTACATTGCTGCATCTCCGTGGGATTGCCGTAGAGAAATGGCTTCATCAAGCGTCTTTGGGGTCAAGTACGTGAATTTTTTCATCGCGGCCTCTGTCTTCTGCAGATTTCAGATCAGTATGCGGCGCTAACGTCTATATTTGCCGATTATCAAATACTCTCTTGGACTTCCGTTCGGATCGCGGCAGTGAGCCGCAATCGTTAAGCTCTACTTCGCAACTGACCATAATGGCTTTCTTTATGGCTGATTCCACTTTGTGAGCGATTTCGGAATACCGCGATTTGTCGGTGTTTTCCTGCGTTTCCAATCGCAGCAACATATAATCCTTCCCGTCGTCTCTGCGTTCCAGAAGAATTTGGAATTCCGACCCGATTTCGTCTATGGTCGAAAGAACCGAATCAACTTGGCTCGGATAGATGTTGACGGCTCGGAATATGATCATGTCATCCGACCGACCGAGTATTCGATCATGCATCGGCAGAATACTTCCGCAGGAGCACGGATGATCAATTAGTCTCGTGAGATCTCGAGTTCGGTAACGTATCAGAGGAGCGGCCTCTTTCCTCAGTGTAGTCACCACCATTTCCCCTATTTCACCCGGAGCAACGGGTTCCAGGGTATCCGGATCAAGAACTTCCAAAAGATAGTAGTCCGCCCAATAGTGAATGCCTTCGTGTTTCGTGCAGTCCTGTCCTGTTCCAGGTCCGTACAATTCAGTCATTCCGACGATATCGAACATTTCTTCAAGACCCAGCAGATCACGAATGCGTTGCCGCATCGCATCGCTGCTTCTTTCTGAACCGAATATCATTTTCTTTAAGGCTATTTTGTCCTTGAGACCCCGACGGTTAATCTCTTCCGCCATGAGGAGTCCCATTGAAGCCGTGCAACACAGGACCGTGGATTGAAGATCCACCAGGAACTCACACTGGAGATCCGTGTTTCCAGGCCCGACCGGAACGGCCAAGGCTCCGAAACGTTCACATCCCAACTGAAAACCGACTCCGGCGGTCCAAACGCCGTACCCGACCGCAATCTGGATCCTGTCCTCATTCGTGAGGCCGGCCATCTCATAACATCGTGCGAAAAAATCCCCCCAGTCGTCGATATCTTTCTGGGTGTAGGTTAGAATTTTTCGTTTACCGGTCGTGCCGGAAGACGCATGAATCCGCACGACTTCGGACATGGGCACCGATAACAAAGGAAACGGGTATCCTGCACGCAGATCATCGGCCATGGTGAAAGGGAGCTTGCCAACATCGTCCAGCGACGTAATGTCTTGGGGAACGATGCCCATTTTATCCATTTTTGAACGATAATGCTCGGATCCGTTATAAGCGTGTTGAACCGTCCATTTCAGCCCCTTCAATTGATGCTCTTTCAACTGATCATAGTCGTCAAAAGGCGGGGCGAAGCTCTTGCGCATGAAACCTCCTGAAAAGGGACTCGTGTTCTAATATGGTTAACCTACACAAGGCAGGTATTTATTCTTCGTACCCGTATCGAGAGCATTGTTGGCTCAAGATCCGATATTTTGGATTATTCTTTCAAAAAAAAGGCTCTCACAAATGAGAGCCTAAGCTTCTAACGAGACTCCACCTCACTGACGCGTGCGGGTTGTGCTGCCGAACGACACGCGGATGTCATGGCATAATCTACGGTGAGAGTGTCAGGTGAGAGAATCACGCCGTATTGCTCTCGTGCTTTTTCCAAGCTGACGTACCCGTTTTGGACGTCGAGGGCCACATCTTCGGGGTCGCGTTCAAAGGGGTTGCCGTAACCACCGCCGCCGGCACTATAAAACGCTACTCTGTCGCCCGGCACTGCAAATGTGAGCCCGCTTGGATCGGCAGGTGTATCATTCTTGAGGAAATGGGCTTTGGCCCCATCACCTCCTGCAAAAATACCTTCCGGGGGATACCGGAAACGACCCGCCTGAACTGCAATCGTGACCGGAGGAATTGGAGCGTATTCGTCATTGGGTACACGAATGACCATCTTGCGACCGAGCCCTCCCCTTCTTCTTCCGGGACCTCCCGAATCGGGGAGAAGAGAACGTTCTTCGACTATGAGCGGAGTGTCGCTTTCAAAAATTTCCACAGGCGTATTTGCACCGTTTGCCGGGAAGATGGCACAATGATGTCCATCCATGATGCTACCGGCACCGAGCCCACCACCACGAATAATCATGGTAAACCAAGGCTTCCCGGTGTTACGCTTTCCGTACATGATGTTCGTCTGGGCAGGAGTTCCACCGCTGCCGGCAATAATTCGGTCAGGAATTGCCGGTGCAAGTGCACGAAAGACCATTTCGGTCATGAAATGCCCCACCTGCATCCTGGCGGCTACTGCAGCCGGAAAGGTGCAATTCACCACACTGCCCTCGGGTGCCGCCATTTTGATGGGTCTTATTGCGCCTTCGTTTATTGGAATCTCAGGATCGAGTGCGCTTTTTATCGCCATAAAAACGTACGTGTACGTGAAATTGTAGACGACGTTCACACCCCAGTTCACTTGCGGTGAAGTGCCGGCGAAATCAACGAGAATATCCGAACCTTTAACTTCAACGGTGAGTGATATGGAAATATCGTCTCTCGATCCCGCACCCTCGATGACTCCCTTATAAGGGTAAATACCGTCAGGCACTTTGGCAATCGCGTTTCGCATGCTTGATTCGGTTCTACCGATTATCTCATCCGCCAAATCATCCAGATTGTCTAACCCCTCATCTGAAAGCATTTCGACGAGCTTTTCCGCACACACATGGTTTGAAGCTACCTGGGACCGAATGTCGCCAATGACTTCATCCGGCGTCCGTACGTTCCACTTAATCAAGTTCATTACGGATTGGTTTGGAATGCCGGCTTCGTAGAGCTTTATGGGCGGAATGAAGAGACCTTCTTCAAAAACTTCCCTGTTGTCGGAAGCCACTCGACCGCCGATGTCCGAATGGTGAAATACGCAAGCGGTGAATGCGACAACTTTGTCTTTGTAGAAAACCGGACTCAAAACGCACACGTCATTCAAATGCCCTGCGAGCAGCCATGGATCGTTGACAATGATGACGTCTCCGGGCCGATACTCGTCGAAGGGAAAAACATTGATAATTTTCCGAATTCCCAAGGACATTGCGCCTGCTTGTCCGGGTGTGCAAAACGTCCCTTGAACCAGCTCGTTACCGCGACTGTCGGTGAACATACATGTATAATCATGAGCATCACGTAGTAAACTCGAAAAAGCCGTACGAGCCACTGAGGCATCCGCTTCATCGACGATGGAAATCAGGCGACGCCACAGAATTTCAAGGGTGATCGGATCGAATTTACGCGGCATGCTTTCTTTTCTCCTATGGTGCCGGAAAACACTCCGGCCTGCTAACCAATGTAACCCAGCCCTTCACTTTTTTGATCACACATTCGCCGGCTCAGGAAATGTGATCCACACGAAACCATACTCATCGACTTTTGCCTCGGCGTCTTCACCTACTACGATTGTCGATTCTTTCTCTTCGATGATTGCGGGGCCGGCTATCGTTGCACCCGGAAAGAGCTTGAGCCGATCAAATACGGTAAACGGGATATACTTTTTCTGGATCAGCGAAAAAGCGGGGCGTTCACCTTTCATACAGTCCTGCAGCTTGTTGCCCCCGCCCGCCATTGGCGGAATTCGGAAGGGACGTTCAGGGAGCGCGGCTCGCACTTTAAATGTGATGAACTCAACGCGAGTATCGGGGTAGGTGCGACCGTACAGTTTCTTGTACGTCTCATCAAATAGTTCACGAATCTCTGTCTCGGAGCACTCATTGAACGGTCTGTTCGGGATAGGCAAATTCGTTTCGGCACCTTGACCCAAGAACCGCATATCGATTGAACGAGAAAAGATTATGCCTTCCTCTTGTCCTGACTGTTTCAGAATTGCCGCTGCCTCATTTTCCAAACCGGAAAACAGCTTTTCGATGGAGTCGAAATCAGCCTCATCCAGTGGAACACGATGGCTGCGCACTAAATCAAATGCCACCGGAGCGGTGAAAAAACCGAGAGCTGACCCTACACCTGCCAGGGGCGGAACTATGAGCTTGGGAGCGCCAATTTTACGGGCCAGGCCGTATGCGTGGACCGGACCGGCGCCTCCGAATGCTGCGACGGTAATGGTGCTCGGATTACCGCCTTTTTCCGCTATATGGGTCTTGGCTGCTGCGGCCATGGTCTCGTTTATGAGGTCATGTATGCCGAATGCCGCTTCAGTGACGGTGGTATCGAGAGGTTTGGCTATCTTAGTCTCAATGGCTTTTCGCGCTGCTTCCAAGTTCAAAGGCATCGTGCCGCCCAAAAAATAATTCGGATCCAGATAACCGAGGATCAAATCCGCATCCGTGACCGTCGGATTCTCGCCGCCCAAATCATAGCTCGCCGGCCCCGGATCCGCTCCGGCACTCTCCGGTCCCACCTGGAGGAGACCCATTTTGCTGATTCGAGCGATGCTTCCACCGCCCGCTCCGATTTCCATGAGGTCCACAACCGGCACCTGAATGGGTAATCCGCTGCCTTTCTTGAATCGCTGAACACGACCAACTTCAAATGTTGAAACCAGTCCCGCAACACCCTTTTGAATGAGGCACGATTTTGCGGTTGTGCCGCCCATATCAAAACAGAAGATATCTTTTATGTTGAACATTCGGCCGTAATGCTGAGAAGCGATCACTGCCGCAGTGGGACCTGATTCAATTATTCTCACGGGAAATTCGCAGGCGGTGGCGACCGTGGTGATACTCCCACTCGACAACATTATGAAGAGTTTTCCGTCGAATCCGAGTGACTCCAAACGAGAAGAAAGTTTCTGGAGGTATTTAACCGTGATCGGTTTGACATAAGCATTAGTAGCTGTAGTGCATGTCCTCTCGTATTCACGGATCTGGGGCAGCACCTCGTATGAAGCGGATATGGAGAGTTCCGGAGCTAATTCAGTCGCGGCCTTCTTAATCATTGCCTCATGGACGGGATTCTCGAAGGAATTGATGAGGCATATTGCCAGAGATTCCACACCCGCATTCTGAAGTGCGCCGACCACTTGCTTTACTTCATCCATATTGAGTGCGCACAGCACCCTACCGTCAGTAGCTATTCTCTCATTCACTTCAGCTCTGAGGGGGCGAGAAACTAAGGGGCGGGGATATTCGGAAAAAATATCATAAGCATCGTAGCGAATCTCACGACCCAGTTCCAGAACATCTCTGAAACCTTTAGTGGTAATTAGTCCGGTACGGGCACCTTTTCTTTCTATGATGGCATTGATGACCAAGGTTGTGCCGTGGATGAATTCAGCTACTTTGGGCATGAAACCCGGAGTCTGCCGTTCCAGGCCTCTTATTCCCGTTTCAACCGCATCGGACGGATCCGAAGGGGTGGTCAAGCACTTGAAGATGGAAAATGTACCGGTTTCGTCGTTAACGAGTACAAAATCGGTAAACGTACCGCCAATATCACAGCCCAAGCGAAATGCTCTGTCTCCCATGGAATCTCCGCTGCCGACCTTACCCATTGATTGTTGTTTCCGGTATCACGGTTGTGATCCGGAAATATTGATGAACTTACACGAATCGTGGTTCCGTCCACTCGCCGAACACGTCCCGAAAGACTCCGGTCATTTCGCCTACCGTGGCATACGCTTTACAGCAGTCCACCAAGGCGGGCATAACGTTAGCCCCGGACTGTGCCGCCGTTTCCAAAGCCTTGAGCGTTCTCACTACTTCACGATTGTCTCTTGTCCGGCGAAGTGTTTTCAGGCTTTCAATTTGCGTCGCCACCCAGGAATCATCATATTGGTGTAATTCAACGTCGGTCTCGTCTTCGTCCGTG
Source organism: uncultured Syntrophaceae bacterium (assembly GCA_964613745.1). Classification (GTDB taxonomy): domain Bacteria; phylum Desulfobacterota; class Desulfomonilia; order Desulfomonilales; family Desulfomonilaceae; genus CAZTJA01. The sequence goes on along the minus strand of CAZTJA010000011.1, from coordinate 27,666 downwards.
TACTTATTTACCCCAACTTTGATCACTTCTCCGTTCTGGATGCTCTTCTCAAATTCGTATGCCTGTTTGGCCACTTCGCTCTGAATGAAACCGGAAGAGACGGCATGTATCATTCCACCCATTTTCTGGACCCGCTGCATTTGCTCTTTGATCTTGTCTTCCATCTCTTTTGTGATGGTTTCGATGAAGTATGAACCGGCGAGTGGATCCACGGTATCACGCAGACCTACTTCTTCCATGAGGATCTCCAGGGTACGAAGAGACAGCAAGGCGGCTCGGGGAGTGGGAATGGTAAAAGCTTCATCAAATGAGCACAATGCCGTGGTTTGAGCACCGCTCAGAGCTGCAGCCAAGGCGTAGTATGCGCCGCGCATTATGTTGTTTTCGGGCTGTTCTTTCGTGAGACCGCTGCCGCCGCCTCCGAAGAGACCCCGAAGAAAGAGATTCTTTTCGTTCTTAACGCCGTATTCTTCCTTTAAGAGCTTGGCCCACAATTTTCGAGCGGCCCTAAACTTTGCAACCTGCTCCCATAAATTTCCATAGACATTCAGGTTAAATGAGAAGCGGCCTACGAAATCATCGGGAGAGAAACCTCTGCCGATCAAGTTGTCGATATAAGCCCTTGCTATCTCGAAAGCATATGCGATTTCCTGTGCCGGCGTAGCTCCCGATTCCCGAATGTGATACCCACAGATACTCACCGGATTGGAACGGGGCAGTTCCTTAACTGAATACTCGATTACGTCGCAGACCAGTCGAACTCCTGCTTCAACAGGGAATATCCAGGCTCCGCGTCCGATCATCTCTTTCAGTATGTCGTTTTGAGGTGTAGCGCTGATCTTCTCCTTAGGATACCCGAATTTCTCTGCGGCCGCCTGGTACATGGCCACCATGATTGATGCTACTGCATTGATGGTCAGTCCGGAGCCGATGCGGTCAAATTGAATGTCCTTGAATGCTATTTCGAAATCCTGCAGGGAATCGATGGCCATGCCGACGCGACCGACTTCTCCCTCGGCTTTGGGATCATCAGAATCGTATCCCATCTGAGTCGGAAGATCGAAAGCGACATTCAGCCCGTTCTGGCCGTGTGCGATCATGTATTTGAAACGCTCGTTAGTCTCCTGGGGTGTGCCGAATCCAGTGTATTGTCGAGTGGTCCAGGCTCTGGACCTGTAACCTTGCGGATGAATGCTCCTGGTAAACGGGTATTGTCCGGGTCCGCCCAGATCCTGCTCATAATTGAAGCCGATATCTTCTAGGTCCTGAGGTCCGTATACGGGTTTTACCTTGATCCCGGACTGGTAAACCACTTCCTCAATGGCATCTTTTTCGTTTTTCGTATATTTTGCGACGCCCACTGCTTGCCTCCGTTAAAACCACGACTGAATGGAATCGATTATGGCATTAAATTTGGTGCCGCCGGGGAAAACCCCCTTGGCCCCAAGTTCCTGGAGTTTTGGAACATCATCTTTGGAAATAACGCCGCCAACGGCAACGTGGACATCGGTCAAATCTTTTTCCTTCATGGTTTCCATCAAGCGTTTGCATATCGGTAAATGTGCTCCGGACATTATGCTCAGTCCAATCACGTCAACCGATTCCTGAATCGCAATCGCCACAATTTCTTCAATACTCCTATGGAGCCCCGAATAAATAACTTCCATTCCAGCGTCACGCAAAGCCAAAGACACGACCTTTGCCCCGCGATCGTGACCGTCCAACCCCGGTTTTGCAATCAGGACGCGAATTCTTTTGTGCTGCATGGGGTCTTTTTCCTTTCACCGACGAACAGGATGGATGATACCGCCAAGCCCGTTGATACCTGTTCGTATGTCTCTACAGTAAGCTAAATGCTTGGAAGCACTACAGAGAATTACTGCATATCTGCGCATGTTGAAGATCCGTCAAAGCCGAAGCTCAACAATATCCTAACTGTGCTGTTCCTGATCGAATTGCTGAAGCACGGCTTCCTGACCTCTGAGAATGTGGTCTCTAACAAGCATTTCCACTTGTTCCACCCGCCGCTCTTCCATCATTTCCAGCATGTGGCTATGATCCAGGTGACTGGCTAAAGCCAGGTCTTTGTCCTTCAAAATGATTTCTCGAAACCTGAGAATTTGCTCTTTGAGATCGTTAATCATTCGAATGAGCTTTGGACTGCCGCTGAGATCGTAAATCATGTTGTGCAAATCGGTGTTGATCTTTGGTAATGCTTTGAGATCACCCTTTTCAAGATGTTTACGAAACAGCTCGTTTTTGCGAATAAGAGGTTTGAGTTTTTGCGGGGTATACCTCATGGATGCCAGCCGAGCCGCATAGCCTTCAAGGACCGCTCGTATTCCAAAGCATTCTTCAATATCTTCTCTTGTTACTCCTGTGACGGAAAACCCGCTCTGAGCATGTTTGATCAACAATCCTTCACGCTCAAGTTTGTGAATAGCTTCACGGACCGGCGTGCGGCTGACTCCCATGGTTTCGGCAATCCGGGTTTCCACCATTCTACTTCCGGCAGGTATATCTCCGCGAATTATTGCTTGCTTCAAGTGCTCAAAAATGTGCTCTCCGGCGGATTTCCTGTTCTCGAGTGGCCTCAAAGCCGCCCTGAAGCACTCTATATTTTCCGACATCACTAATAATATCTCCTCATTTTAACAATTAATTGACCCCCGTAATTCCAGCACAATTAGACTCCCACCCAACGGGCTATGTTACTCTGCAAAACTTCGTGAGTACCACCACCGCTCAGGAGAAATCGTGAATCACGGAAGTATCTTTGGGCCGTATATTCCATTGAATATCCGTAACCCGCAAAAATTCGTGTACATTCGTCCGCCGCACTGCATGCAGCTTCCGTTGCAAAGTACTTAGCCATTGTGGCTTCTTTGAGAGCGTCTTTTCCCGCATCCACCATTGCTGCAGCTTTGTAGGTAAGCAGTTTTGATGCTTCAAGATTGGTCGCCATATTGGCTATTTTTGATTGTATGAGTTGGAATTTACCGATTGTCTGTCCCGAAGCTACTCGTTCATTGGCATATTTTATAGAGTCGTCCATCGCTCCGCGTTGAAGGCCGATTGCGAGGGCTGCCGTCATCGCGCGAATTTCCGCGATTATTTTTAGAAAGGCGTTCAACCCTTCTCCTTCAGGTGTCAGCCGATACTCTTTTGGGATAAGAACATCCTTGAAGGCAACTTCACATATGGGGGTCGTGCGAGTTCCCAAACATTCGAAACGAGGGCTTATCGACACACCGGGAAAATGCCTTGGGATGAAGAAATAGCCAATTCCACGCAATCTCTTCTTGGGATCCGTCTGACACATAACCGTATAGAAGCTTGCCTCCGGCCCGTCAGTGACCCAAGTTTTCATTCCATTTATTAAATAACCGTCGGCAACTTCCGTTGCTCTGGTGGTTATCGCACCCAAATCGGATCCCGCATCGGGTTCCGTCATGCAAAAACAACCTATTTTCTCACCTCTCATTGCGGGAAGGAAATATTGCTCGTGCATTTCATCCGTTCCGTAATGAAAAAGAAAATTTGTGCCCATCAGACATTGCATAGCGGTAATGGATGCCACGCTCACGAGACCCCGTGCAAGCTCCTCGCAAATGATGCAATACAAGGTTGTATTTCCGCCCGCTCCACCTTTGTTCAAAGGATAACGAATTCCGAAAATCCCCATTTGTGAAAGTTTTTCGAATATTGCTCTCGGAAACTCCCCTTTATTGTCCAACTCTTGCGCCACAGGAATAACTTCCGAATCCACAAATCGAGCTATGGTTTTGCGTATCAGTTCCTCTGGATTTGATCTAATCATTTAATGGATCCTTCATATGACGCTACCCGATTTTTTTGCGTATCTAATCGCACATCACTTGGCACAAAGCCTGCAATTCGCCGGTAAGTCTCGGCACAACATCAAACAAGTCGCCCACGATTCCCCAGTCAGCCACTTTGAATATAGGTGCATAGGCATCTTTGTTTATGGCGACGATGAACTTTGCATCCATCATCCCCGCCCTGTGCTGAATGGCTCCGGAAATTCCGCACGCTACATAGAGTTCCGGTCGCACGGTTACGCCCGTTTGACCGATTTGTCTTGATGCCGGTATCCATCCGTTTTCGACGGCCACCCTCGTTCCGGCAACTTCAGCGCCCAATTCCGTCGCCAATTCGTTCAGCAGCCGAAATCCGTTCACATCGCCAACGCCTCGTCCGCCTGCCACAATGATTTTTGCTTCGGTTAAATCAACTTTCGACTTGGCCTCTGCAACGATTTCCAGGATTTTCGTACCGACTGAATCTTCCGAGATGCTGATATCCTTCGTAATGACGTCGCCCTTCTTGTCGGGGACGGCCGTTACTTCCATAACTCCCGGTCTGACCGTTGCCATTTGGGGCCTCGAATAACGGTTCACGATCGTGGCCATTACGTTTCCGCCGAAAGCGGGGCGTGTCTGCAGAAGGATGCCCTCGTTCGAATCAATGGATAACTCGGTGCAGTCTGCAGTGAGACCCGAGCCCACGCTCCTGGACAACCGCGGAGCTAAATCACGGCCTACGTGAGTAGCCCCCATGAGAAGAATATTCGGTTTGTGAGCAAATACGAGCTCTCGAATTACTTGCGTATACGGCTCAGTTCTGTAGTCTTTCAGAAGAGGATGATCGATTACATAAACAGTGTCGGCCCCGAACTGAATGAGCGTGGGCGCCAGTTCCGCAACGCTATCCCCCATCAAGACCGCCGCCGTATTTTGGTTGGATGCTCTTGCCAATTCAACCGCCTTGCCCAGTAGTTCCAACGAAACACGATTCAACTGGCCACGGCGCTGCTCAGCGAAAACCCAGACATCTCTGTAATCACTGAAATCGGGAATGACTTTGGGTTGGGCATCCGTGAGGATCGCATTTTTCCTGCATGCGTCCATACACGCTCCACAGGAAGTGCAACGATCACCAATGTGGGCCTTGCCTTCTATGATTTCCACGGCATCATACGGACAAGCACGAGTGCAGCGGCGGCATCCGTCACAAAGATCTATTTCAACCCAGACCGGCATAATCACCTCGTTGACTTATCCGCAATGCGGAATGGTCGGTCGGTATTCTCGAAGTATCCATCACGTGTTTGTGTTTTCCGCTCGTATGAGCTTTGCTTCCCGAAGGCGGCTCACAAGGGTCTGAACAACTTCCTGGGTGCTGCCTTCCAGTATCTCGCCTTTGCGTTCAAACTTCGGAGCAAAGGTTTTCAGCACCTGAGTAAGAGATCCATCAAGTCCCAATTCAGACGTGGTTGCCCGTATATCCGCTGCGTTCCAAACCTGGATGGGCGCTTTTTGACGGCAGGCAAGCAGCAGTTTGGACATCACGGGGTACCTGGGCCTTTTGTCACCGGGGATCAACGTCAGGAGAGCCGGCAGTTTGCACTGGATTCGTTCGTAACCGTCTTCCAGTTTTCGCTTCACCGTGATGTGCTCATTGGTCAGGTCCTCTATATCGAACACGTACGTGACTTGCGGCAGATTCAGGTATTCAGCGACCTGTGGCCCTACCTGAGCGGTGTCGCCGTCAATCGCCTGTCTACCGGCCAAAATCAGATCATAGTCCCCAATGTGCTGAATTGCCTTTCCGAGGGTGTAGGATGTAGCCCACGTATCTGCACCAGCGAAAGCACGGTCCGAAAGCAGAATTGCTTTGTCGGCTCCCATACCCATTGCCTCGGATACCGCATCTATCGCCTGAGGAGGCCCCATACTCAAGACGGTAACCGTTGCGCCAAAGTTCTCTTTGAGGGTAAGGGCCGCGTCCAAAGCATGAAGATCATCGGGGTTGATGATGGCTTCGACGCCCTCTCGAATGAGGTTGCCCGTCTTGGGATCAAGCTTGACTTCCGTTGTATTAGGAACTTGTTTTACGAGCACGACTATGTTCATGTGTCTTTCCCGCGTGTGCAATGTGCCTTTGAAGGGCCGCTCCGACTAAATGACTCCTTCTTCCTTGAACCCGGCAAGATCGTCCTTTGTGTAGCCCAGGCGTCCGTAGTAGTCCATGTTGTGTTCCCCAAATCTCGGAGGAAAGCTCATTTCACGTTGAGTGCTTTCCAGATAAGGGGTCATGTTGGGCGGGGGAGCCAACGTAATGGTGAGATTCGTTTTGGGATCGATAGTACGTATCAAACGCTGCTGTACCAGTGGATCCGTCACGGTTTCCTTTAACGGCTTGATCTTGCTGACGGGAACGGCAATTGACGTGAAGAAATCAATCAACGTTTCAGATGGATGCTGCCGGGTTATTTCATTTAATAACTTGTTCAGATTGGCAACATCTTTAATTCGACCCATGTTCTTTTCGTATTCAGGTTTATCAAGCGAACTGAAAAGGTCCTTCGAAACCATGGTTTTCCATTGTCTATCGTTTCCCACGGCCAAATAGATGAATCCATTTTGCGTTTCATAAACCGAAACGGGAGCAAAAAATTCATGCGTGTTCCCGCTCCGCGTTATAGTTTTCCCAAACGAAGCAGTCATCGTAATGGGTACGGTCAACCATGAAACGGAAGATTCAAACATGGACATATTGATCTGTGCGCCTTCTCCTGTGACGGCCCGGTTGAATAGGGCTTTCATCAGCAGTCCGTACGCATGTTCACTAGTACCCATGTCCGGCAAAGGAATGCCCAGTACCTGGGGATCTCCGTGCGGTTCACCCGTAAGTTCCATCAGTCCCGACCGAGCTTGAAGAATCGGATCATACGCAGCCTCATTGTTGTCCGGTCCGAATCCCGTAACACCCATCCATATGATATCTTTTTTGGCCGACTTGAGCGTTTCGTAATCAATGCCGAGCTTGCGGTAATTCTTCGGCAATTGATTCGTCACAAAAATGTCTACATCTAAATTCTTGATAAGATCCAGAAGGAGCTTTTGGCCGGTTTCGTGAGCCAAGTTGAGCGTAAGAGCTTTCTTTCCGGCATTAATACAGAGAAAATATGCATTCATTCGCTCTTCATTTAATACATTCTCCCCGATCATCCTATTTGGATCCCCATAGACGGGATGCTCCAAACGGATGACTTCCACACCGTCCATCGCAAGCCGATACGTGAGGTACGGCACTACCGTTGCCTGCTCCAGCGAGAGGACTTTCAAGTTCCTGAGGGATTCCATGACACCCCCTAGCCGTCATAATCGACGACTGTTCGTGACTTCATTCGGCGTCTTACACGCCGTTCAAGGTTGTAAAAGCATTAGCGATTGAGTCGTTCACCTTTCGAAGCGCATTGTTTGGGACATGTATACGGGGCATTGCGAGTCAAGGTGACCGGCAGCCGACGGTGTAACGGGAAGGGTCTCTCTAAGGGAACATATCGGGACGTATACGGTGCACTGTATACAGTGCACAAACCGAGTAACACGCCTATATACCTTGTGTCAAGCTTTTTATCTTTACCAACTTTCAAGAATCTGCTTGACGCACTTCGACCTCCGGGTTAAGGTGACATAGGGAAAATTCTCTCTCTGCACACCATCCGCTTTCATTTGATCATACGGGACGAAGCATACGCTCGGCATTGAGTTATCCGTGTGCCTGAACATGCAATGTTGCCGTACGACAACACCTTCAATGACGACATTCCTGTTCTGAAACACACGCAACCACTCCACGATTTCCAGAATACTTTTGTCGGGACATACGGTTTTGGCTGAGTTCCCGAGAGTCTCAATTCATTAGAATTTGAGCGGCTCATTAGAACGGTTAACGAATCTTAGAAGATAGCGTTGAATACGAAAAACCAATTTCATTAAGGAGGCGGCATTTGCGAGCACTCATATTAGGTGGAGCCGGAGGTATGGGGCAGGGAGTAGCCCGGGACCTCATAAAACAGCAGCAGATTGACGAAGTTGTTTTGGGGGATTGGATGCCCGATCCCCAGAGGCTGGCCCCCAAGCTACGCGACAGTCAAAAAATTAATCTCGTCAAGATGGATGTGAATGATCACACAGGAATGGTCGAAGCTTTCAAGAAAATCGATGTGGTAATCAACTGCGCCGGACCGTTTTACAAAACTGCAGTCCCGGTGGCCAAAGCAGCAGTTGAAGCCAAAGTGAATTACATCGACATCTGTGACGATTATGAAGGCACCGAAATTCTCTTCAATTCCGAGATCGACGCGATTGCCAAAGATGCCGGAATAACCGTGCTCACGGGAATGGGATCGGATCCAGGCACCAACAATGTGCTTGTGAAATGGTATGCGGACAAGCTCGACAGTGTTGAAGACGTATACCTCTATTGGGTCGTTAGTATTGCAGAGTTGGCCGGGGCAGCCTGGGACCACAGTCTCCATATGACGCTCGGCAAGATCCCTCAGTACATGAACGGTGAACTGGTCCACGTGGAAGGCGGCACCGGCGAAGTCATGGCGGATTTCTTGGAGCCCCTCGGCACGTGCAATCTCCGTTATGTGGGACACCCGCAGCCTTTGACCATACCAAAGTACATCAAGGGCATCAAAAACGTAATAATAAAAGGGGCTCTCATTCCTTTATGGGTCGACGAATTGATCAAACAGCAGAAAGACACGGGATTCCTGGGAACGGAACCAATCGATATCAAAGGTACGAAGATTACGCCCTATGATCTTGCGTTAAAACTGTGGGAGAAAATACCTGAAGACCGTGACAACGGTCCCCAATCGTCAGGTCTGAAAGTCATTGTACAGGGATTGAAGAACGGCAACAAAGTTACGTACACGGCCGATATGGTGGGTAGGATGGCTCCTGGAACCGGGCTTCCCGCAGCCATTGCAGCTCTGATGATGAATGACGGACACGTTACCGCAAAAGGTGTCGTTGCTCCTGAAGGCTGCATTGATCCCGCTAAATTTCTCGATGCGTTTTTGAAACGTGGCGCACGAATCCATCAAACGGAAACGATTTCGTCTTTGGTTAAAGTATAGCCTGGACAGGAGACCCTATGAAAGAGATTGCAAAACTTAATATATCCAAGAGTCAGGAATTGTTTGAAGCTGCAAAAGGGCTTATTCCCGGAGGCGTGCTGGGTGCCAGAAAACCGGCTGATTTTATCGAGGGAGAATATCCGATTTTCCTTGAAACCGGAAAAGGGTGCCGATTAACCGATGTAGACGGAAATGAATTCATCGATTTCATGTGCGGGTATGGTCCGATCATTCTAGGCTACCGAGAGGACGAGGTTGATGATGCAGTTTACCGGCAAATTAAAGATAAAGGTTTTTGCTTCACCCTGACGCAGAGATACCAAAATATCTTGGCAGAAAAATTGAAAGAACTGGTCCCCTCTTCCGAGCTGAGCATATTTCTCAAGACCGGATCTGATGCCACGTCCGCGGCTATTCGCATATCCAGAGCATACACTAAGAAATTAAAAGTTATGCGTTGTGGCTACCACGGCTGGCATGATTGGTGTGTCGAGATGAAAGGCGGAATTCCGCAGAAACTTTTTGAAGACGTGTTTGAATTCCAGTACAACAATCTTGATCAGCTTGCCGAATTGATGAAAGTGCATGGCGATGAGACCGCCGCCATTATCATGACTCCATTCGGACACCCCAATCATCAAGAGATGCAAATTCCAAAACCGGGCTTTCTCGAAGGGGTCAAAGAAATAGCGGAGAAGTACGGGGCCGTGCTTGTTTACGACGAGATACGAACCGGGTTCAGATTGTCCATGGGAGGAGCCCAGAAACTTTACGGCGTGACCCCCCATTTGAGCGTTCTTGGAAAAGCCATTGCCAACGGGTATCCTATTTCCGTAGTCACCGGGAAAGAGGAAGTTATGATGGCTGCCGCTTCCAAGCTCTTTATATCATCCACTTTTTTCCCGAACAGCGACGCCTTTATTGCCGCTCTGAAAACAATTGAAATACTTGAAAGGGAGAATGTTTTACAAAACATTTGGCAAAAAGGCGAAAAGTTCATGCAGGCAATACAGAACCTCATTGACAAACATAATGTAGGAGCCGAACTGACCGGTATTCCCCCAATGTTTTACATAACCTTCAAAAAGGACGAATCCGGCGAATACAAGAGCAAACGGACTAAGTTTTATACGCAGCTCATACGCAGAGGATTTTTCTTTTCGCCCTTCCATCATGCATACATAAGTTACCGCCACACCCAAGAGGATCTCGATCTCACATTGAAGGCCATTGATGAATCTTTCGCTTCTTTGAAATAACGAGTTCCGTCATAAATGTCTCTTCTAAAACGGCATGATTTCCGATGATTGCATTGAGGATCGAGTAGGAAATCATGCCGTAGCTTTTCACATGTGAAGCCCCATCTTTAGGAACAACCCATTTTCAAAACTCTTCAGCATAGTGAACTTGAATTCGCACTTCGGATTAGCTACACTGTATGTCCTGAGGAGATAGTATTGATCGTTGATTTCGCTTCAGATTTTCTCCTTCCGTGACCGGAATCGTACAAATCAAAGTCGAGTATTCACGTTCCTTTATCTCTCCTCCGCTCAAAAACATCAAACATTCTGAATCACATGATTCTCAATGCATAAGAGGACGTATGGTCAAATCGTGTAATGCGTCATGGTGGATTCAACGCTGGAGCGAGCTTCAGCCGGACAAAACCGCCGTGCTGTTCCAAGATCAAAACATCACGTACAGAGACCTCCACATGAGGTCGAATGCGGCGAGCTGTTGGCTTCAATCCATTGGCATAGAAAAAGGCGATCGAGTAGCGGTCCTTCTTGAGAATCGGCCTGAATTTATTGAACTGTATCTGGCTTGCTCTCGTTTAGGTGCCATTTTTGTTCCGATCAACTTCAGGCTTGCGCCCATTGAAGTGGACTACCTCATGAAGCACAGCCGTCCCAGACTGCTGGTATTCAGCCGTACTTTTGAGAAAACAGTAAAAGCCCTCGATCTGGACGAATACAGACCACCGCTGCTCGCGGCAATGATCGGCGGAGATCATAAATCGAACAAATTGCTGAATTATTTAGATGACACCAAAGCATTCGAAGGTAAAACGCCATTTATCACACCGTCATTGGGACCGGCGGATCCCGAAGAACCGCATGTAATAATGTATACTTCCGGGACTACCGGACGCCCTAAGGGGGCGGTACTAAGTCACCGCAAGACGTTCTTCAATTGCCTCAATGCCGAAATTTTCTTTCAATTATCTTTCCAGGATCGAATGCTGGTGATTTTGCCGCTGTTCCATTCCGGAGGATTGTTCATTCAGGCTTCTCCGTGTTTATACAAAGGTGCCACTCTGATTCTTCATCAGAGATTCGACGCAGCAAAAACATTCAAAGATATAGAAAGATTCAAGGTCACCAAGTTATTGGGAGTACCTACGATTTTCCGCTCGCTACTTAGTGTGCCTCCCGAAATGAGAGGGGACATATCATCACTTAGCGTCTGTGCTATCGGTGGGGAAAAAGTCACGCCTGAACTGTTGTCCGAATGCCGTGAAAACGGATTCGCACTCCGACAAATCATGGGTCAGACGGAAACATCCATACTCTTGTGGGCCTCCGAAGATGAATCAATCATGAGACCCGGCACCGTAGGACGCCCGGTATTTCACTCTGAAGTAACCCTCGTGAACGAGCAGGGCAAGCGTGTACAGCCCAATCAGGTAGGCGAAATAGTGGTTCGTGGATCCATTATGATGAAGGAATACTGGCAGGATCCCATCCAGACGGAACAAATTTTCAGCGGAGGTTGGCTGCGGACCGGCGATCTCGCCCGTATGGACGAAGACGGCTACTTCTATCTCGTGGATCGAGCAAAGGACATGTACATATCCGGCGGCGAAAACGTTTATCCCGCAGAGGTGGAACGGGTCCTGAGGGAACATCCTGACATAGAGGATGTTGCCGTGATCGGCGAATCAGAGGAAAAGTGGGGCGAAGTCGGGCATGCATTCATCATAGTAAAGAAAGACTCATCTTTGAGTGAAGAAAACGTACTGGCTTTCTGCCGTGAAAGATTGGCTGCGTACAAGCTGCCCCGGAAGATCACATTCTGTGATTCGTTCCCGAGAACTCCTTTAGGAAAGATCAGAAAATTCTTGCTCGTTCAAAATACTGCAGAGCGGTAAGTTTTATTCCTCGATATTGTGCGACTTGTCGTCGATAAGTTCCGTTAGAACTCCGTTGAGATTTTTCGGGGATATAAACGCAAACTCACATTCTCTGAACGGTCGAGCTTTTTCACCGTGAGAATCAGGAATGAATTTGTATCCCATCGGTTCCAGTTCAGCTATCGCCTCCCGAGTGTTGTCAACATTGAGGCTGATGAGCATGATGCCTTCCCCGCGCTTTTCGATGAACTTGGCCACCTCTCCGTCGGGGCTGGTGGATTCCATCAATTCGAATCCCACCTCACCGACCCAATATCTGGCTACCCGGATTTTTTCCCGCTCATCTTCATAAACCATATCAGGTGTCGTTTTCCCGAGAATCGGCTCCCACAATTTCCGAGCGTCGTTTACATTCTTTACCGCTATACAAATATGATCGATTCTGTTTGCGTGCATTTTGACCGGCCTTTCATTTGATTCGGCATAAGAGAAATTGGTTTCGGTTTATCGGTCGAGGACACATATTGAGATCGCTAAATTGATGGCTTTCTCGAAACTATTGCTGCAGCAACCTGGCGGCCCAGTTCTTTGTAACTTACGGGAGACGGGTGAAATCCATCCGACGAGAACTGTTCCGGTGACGGATCGATTTCTATAGGAACATGCACAACGCTCTTAAAGCGACTCACCTCCGATTTCGCAACTTCATCCAACATCCGAGCCCGTATTCCCATGACAGCTCTTAAAGGCTGAGGCAACAAAGGAAAAGACGCGAGAGGCGGTAAACCGACTAAGGCGATGATTGCTCCTGGAGAATGATTTTGCAATTGTTGGATGAGCCGACGCAAATCAGTAGACCATTTCCGCACACTCCGAATTGTAGTCACGTCGTTCACACCGACCGACACCACCATGAAATCAAAGGGCCGGCTAGGCAGCATGGGAACAAGTCTTCTGCTTACCGTCGACGAAGTAGCTCCGATTCGCCCATATGCTTCCCAGAAAATCTCGCATTCCAAAGTCCGAGCAAGTTCCACAGCAACCTGCCCCGGCAAGGCTTCGGCAACCCGTTCGGCTCCTACTCCAGCTATAATTGAATCCCCTATGGCGCAAAGCCGTAATTGGCTGCCGGAACCAACGTGCCCTTCAGTCGGTCCATGTGCAGCCGATAATCGTGGAGCGTTCCGTCTGACTTTCATGGCCTGCGGGATCACGAGAGGGAAAAGTGTCCAAAACAGAATTCCTCGTCCGGCGGCCGTCACTCCCGTAAACATCAAGAGATCCTGTCTCGTTGAGAGGCATCGACTTCATAGTATCGCACTTCAATAAGATTATTTTCCGGGTCACGAAAATAGATGGAAGTTCCCATTCCCTGGGCTCCCCACAATTTGACCGGGCCTCTCTCAATGGGAATGTTTCGCGTGTTGAGTCTTTCGGCAAGAGCATCCCAATCCGGCTTGGCAACGGTAATACAAAAATGATTCAGGTTTTCTCTTCCGGTGCGCTGTATGTCATTATTCCGCCACAGCGATTTAGGAAACAGGTCGATAATCGTATTCGCGTTAAGTCTCAGTGACGCAAACGGCACTTCTCCGGAACGATATTCCTCAAGGCGTTCGGTGGGCAGCAGAAGCACTTCACTATAAAAGGAGATCATAGTCTCATCGTCTTCGACGTTCAGAACTATGTGATCCATCAGACATTTCATGTGAAATTCTCCTCAATTGGAGTAATTTGATACGCATGATATAGACGAAATAGGAGTCCCGGACAAGGCATTCCGTGATCTGCCGGATCCATGATTCAATGGCCTCAATTTTAAAGGATGCTAAACGTGCGAATATCATCTTTCAAATCCGAGCCCGTAAACTCCGCTCTTTGGTTGACGAGCCCGGGATAATTGAAAAGAGTGAATTACATGCTGATTTCTGACACCCGCCGGGACAAATGTAAGTTCTCAAGCTATTTTTTACGATTTCTTTTGAGAATTGGGTTTAGATATGATACTTTCGAAGAGTTACAATTCTGTAACTAGTTTATCTCTCGCTTTTTACAGCACACAGATGGCTTCACTACATTTTAGGAAAACGCGGTCCGAATAATTTTGCTTCGCTGAATTATCTGAATAGGTTTGATATGGCGAAAATATTTATAGTCGATGATCAAGAGTCAGTGCGGGAACTTATTAGAACCACTCTTTCAAATTTACCCTACGAATTGATAGTTGTGAATAGTGCGGATGAAGCGGTCGAAATGTCGAAGCAGCACTTACCTGAACTCATTATAATGGATGTACATATGCCCGGTTCTATAGATGGAATCGAGGCAACCAGAATAATTAAGTCCGATCCCATGACCAAAGATTGTTTGATCATTATCCTCACCGGACAGGAACTCACTGCGGACTACAAGGCAAGAATCGTCCCACCCCCCGATTCGTATATGAGCAAACCGTTTAGTCCTCTTGAGCTTATGAACAAAATCCAGGAGATTTTGGGCTGAGAAGAGTCTACCGACTGAAAACCACGGGAACCAATTTATGAAGTTCATGGGCCGAGCTACCGACGGAGTTCGGGATTCAGCCCGAATTGAGTCGGCTGTGGGGCCTGAACTATCGGGTGGGTTGCAAGACGAGTATAGGAGAGATTCCGGGTTGCTGACCACTTTGCCTACCTTTAACTTCTCAAAGGTGTTCGGTCCGGGTCACCTTACATGAATGCCGCTAGTCTAGTGCAACTGACCAAGATTTCACGTATGGTTTAAGACGGCAGGGCAGCACGTTGGTACGCTGGATTGTTCGTCCACCAATCCATTCCCATCTCCTTTGCCTTATCCACGGAGCAAACCACTAATCTGATCTGTATAGTAAGAAGCTCAACATCAACGAGTTTGATCTTTATGTCTCCGGCTATCACGATACCTTTATCGAGAACACGTTCAAGCAGGTCAGCCAAATTGGTGCTTTGGACCGAGTGCTTTGTGGAATTTTGAATTGCCATGTTCTTCCCCTATAGAAGTTTGCCTAAGGGTCCGAGGTCAAGATTTAGATCTTCCTCTTTTAAACCCATAATCTCGCTTATTTTTTTTATTTCTTCTTCCTGGAGCATAAGTGTCATACCGAGTCGCTCAATTTCAGCATCAGTCAGATCACCGGTTTCAATGCGTCGTATGGCCTGCCGCTCCAGCAGCTCATGAATCAGATTGATGAGCGTTAAAACCAATCTGCCCAATCCATTTTTAACGCCTTCCCGGTCAAGATTCACGTGTGTCTTTGAATCACGTCGCTTAGTCATCCCTGAAGTGCTATCCATAATTTTCGCGAAATCACTAATCGCCTCTGACTCAACTCTCATTGACGCTGCGTTCATGAGATCTCCAGATCTAAATCGAATTTGGTTCAAGAAATCCACCCGAAACAAGAAAATTTGATCCGCTTGGAAGCTTGCGGAATGGGAGGAGCGCACCCGCGTGTGCGCCCGGGGGGAGGCAGATACGCGGTTCTGCCTCTATGGAGCTCAGTAAACTACATTCAGATAATCCGTATGTGTCAGCTCACACCAGAGGGGCGAAGGACCTTTGCAAAAACATGAATCAGGTCCCGACAAAGCCTGACGGCTGAACGAAAAGCGATCCGTCATCTCCCTTTATGGATCCAATGGAACTGAGTACCAGCTGGAGACCGAGATAGATGAGATCGATATCTGCCACCGAGATTGTTATCTCGCCGACGACCACCGCCCCTTTATTGAGTACTCGATCCAGCGCTTCACAAAGGGAAACGTGCTCCGATTCTTTCAGCTCAAGATGGTTGTTCATGTGCTCCAATTTCCCTTATCTTTGCAGGCTAAATACCGGATGAATATCAGACTTACAGAATCCCTATGAACAGGAGCAGCCGGTTCAATATTGACGCTCCTCAAAAGCCTCAAGTCTGTCCAACAAGGCTGATTCCAGTCTATCGAAATCTTCTTCTGAGACCTTGCCGGATTCGAGCATTCCGTACAATTCCTGTAATTGAAGCGTTATCGATTCGGATTCGTTCCGGAGTTCCTGCTCAACTGCATTGCTGATCTCGTTGAATATCCAGAGCACTCCGTTCATTGGGGACAGCAAAATATCATCAAGTATCAGCATGGTAGGTCTCGCTCTGTTTACAGTGTGATCTCAAGATCCACGAAGTTGTGAGGCGCCCAAGGCCCATTGAAATCAAATATGAAATTATCGTCGAAGTGAGCTGCCGCTGAAAAAACTCCGGATTCGAAGTCGCTTAATTGAGATCGATCCACCAAACACGACAGGTTCATGACTTCGTTTTCGTTTCTACATTTGTTACGTTTAATCTCGGAACATTTGGGGAGAAGATCTGATTCCACCTGACTGATGTGGCGTTCTCTATCTAAGTTGAGGATTTCCTCGAACATCCTCCCGATTTCGATTTTGTCTTCCTGGGATGGCTCCCGATTGCCCCCAAGCAGCTCATCGCGAGCTTTGCCGAGATCCACATGAGTATTGACCATATACTCAAAAATGTTGGGCACATCCCACGAAACTCTGAGACCCATTTCGACTTTCCCGGCCACTCGTTTCAGTTGTTTTTTTACGGCTTTGTTGTTTCTGGCCAGAATAGCTCGGACAGCTTTTTGCCCGTTGGAAATCATCCCGAACGACATTGGAAGGAGATCGCCCTGTTCCAGCAGGGTTTTGAGGACGGTTTGATGAGCTGCAAAGTTGCGTCGTTCCGGCCTGATTTTTTGATTCGGAACATCGCTTACAACGGCTGCTATACCGTTGTCGGCTATCGTGTACACATTGCCGCCGTTTATTCCCAGACTGCCGAAGATACGCTCCTCGCATCCGGGAACCACGGCATAAAGGTATCTCCCTTGAACATCATTTGTTTTTTTGGGCAATCTCGGCATCCTGACACCCCGCTGATTCAAACAGGCGATCACCTGTTCACTTTGAAAATATTACCGACACAATGCCGTCCGTCGCCTCAAGCAGGCCTTACGGAATCTACAGCGACGGCTCCGGTCGAATTGGATGGGATCTGGTCGGCCTTATTCGCTGCGCACGCAAAATTGACGGCCTTTATTTTGCCGTCACAATTTTTTACCTGCAGCAAACATGCACAGACGTTACACTTGATCAAACCTTCGTAATCCTCGTATGAGTCGTCCAGGATCATAAAATGGCCACAAGAAATACAATTGAGTTTCATTAGACTTTCCCCAAGAGATAAGATGAGAGCCACGGAATTCCGCAGAGTTTCAACAGGATTCAATCGGACATGGAATCCTTGTCGAATGACGGTCAGACGACGCTTCAATTCACTATTGAGTTGATTTCGCTGCCCGGACCCACTCGGCTCTTTGGTTATTGAATGCAAGCTTTGCTTTTCCCATGTGCATCCGGCCCTGGTCCAAGCTTTGTGTTGGAGATCCGGTCATTACCCGACAAGACCTGAAACTCTTTATGCAATTCTTATTCCTGATCTGATTGCAGTCTTTTATTTCGGCCATAATTTTCCTCCGCAGAGATATGAAAACATCGTGGTCTCAATATCTGATACGAAACCCAACTTTTCCGTTACTCGATTCAGTTTTGGATTCCGAGTTCGTGGACTGATCCTGCAGAGTTCGCTCTCCAAGTTTTTTTAACAGGACGTCCTTCTCCAACTCTATTTCCGTAAGCCTCTGGTTTATATTATTGATCCGGGTCTCGGCACTTAATTTCTCTTTTTGTCGTCTGGCTTTTTCCATCTCCAAGCAGCTGATGTTCATGTATGCCATGTAAGGTATTCCGACACGGTCTACCTTACCCGAACGTGTCTTGATGTCTCTCAGCCCTCTTGTGTTGCACTTTGTTTTGATTGTCATGCGATCGCACCTCCGAGAAGAAGTCTATGGATCAGGCCTTTTGCGGTCTTTTTCCGCAGACTTTATCAATTACTTCCATCAGCTTTTGATCCATAAGGGATTTACCATCCCGCATTACCTTCACGGTATCAGTGCTCAGGACGTCCTTGCAGAGCCACAGAAAGGTCTTATCATCCTTTTCCGCGCGGCCTCCCGTATGTTCCAGCACCCTTGCAATTGCTATTGCGGCCCGGATTGTGGGCCTATGATTATTGACTCCGACCGAACGCAGTTCTCGGATGATGTCTACGATGACGGCGGCATCTCTCTTTGTTACACCCGATTTCATCATCGTGATTTCGATCTCTGTTTCTCGATCATAGTGATCCACTTCGATGGTGATGATGCGGTCCATCAAAGCGTCCTGTGTTTTGTGAACACCTGCATACTCTTCAGGGTTTGACGTAAAAATGGCCCGGAAAGACGGATGCACTTCGAGATACCCCTCCCCTGTTCTACGCAGACTGGGTAAATTCAATATTTTTTCTTCGAGTATGCTCAGAAGAACGTTGTTGGCCTCCGGCCTGGACCGAGTGAATTCATCATAAATAAGAGTGAATCCGTCACGACATGCGGTAGTAAGCCTATTGTCGACCCAGAGACTTCTCATTTCTTCTTCAGTTCGGACCACTGAATGAATGTAGTTGTCCACCAGCTTAGATTTCCGATATCCGGCATCTTTCCCGATGAGATCTGAACTTCCGAACTCGTCGTCCCCGTGGACCAATATTACCGGTCGTCCCAACAGAGCCGCCGTGTGGAAGGCGAGAGTTGTCTTGCCTGTTCCCGCAGGTCCGGCAAAATGAACTGAGTATCCCACTTGGAGATACGCCATTGCCCTGTTCGTCATTTCTTCAACATAGCGGGTACATACGAATCGTTCGCTCGGTTCGGGCACTACATTTTCGTCATTCATGGGAACTACTTCGGTCAGGTGTGCAACATTTGATTCAGTGCCGTTCATAGTTTAGCTCCTTGGATTGATGCCGCCGCATATAAAGGCAGCCCCGAAAATGGTAGCGGCGTTGATTCGGAAATCCTGTATCAACGCCGGATTGTGTTACGGATTACTCACGAATCCTTTTCCATGGCATTTAAGGCAGGTCATTGCCGGGGCAGAAAAGAAGTCACCGGAACCTTTGCACTCGGGGCAGGTACTGGTCGATTCCGGGGGGAGTGGAACATAACCGGTCCCAGAGCAACATGTGCAAGTAAATGTCTTGATGGCTCCTGTCCCGCTGCAATGTGCACATCGGACATAAGGAATTCTCATCAAAACAACCCCTCTGCCGTTGCATACGCAACAGGTTGAGAGCCAAGACATTACTCCAAATGGATCTTTCCCCGTCCCCCGGCAAAATGAACACGTTACCTCGGTCACTCCCCTTGTATGTTCATTCAAGTCGGACATAGTCTTTCCTTGAAATTAATTGGGGGTTTATTTTTTGTCTTTTCTCTTACCGGCGGCACTGAAGCCATTGTCCTTGTCGACATCTTCTTTGACCCTTGATTCGGCTTCAGCCCGTGCTTTCTTTTCTGCCTCGTCCCTGGCCCTCAATTCGGCTTCGCTTCTTGCTCTTTTTTCGGCCAGCTCTTTTTCTTTTGCCTGTCGATCCGCCAATTCGCGAGCACGTTTGACGGAAGGAGAAAGAGACGCCCAAACTTGTCTGGCACCGGCTAAGTCGGATGCCGTTTCATGAAGAAGTTCCCCAACGGAGTTCTTCATATCGGAAACAAACAGCCTGCGATCCGCTTGAGCGTTTTTAGCCGCTATTGCTCGAGTGGTCCCGAATGCCTTCAGCAGACCGGAAACATGATTGGCGGTATTTCTCACGAAATCCGCATTATCTTTCTTAACTTTTGCAGAGACCTCTCCACGAACCTTGTCAAATCCAACAAGCATTTGGTTGACATCCATGGTCATGTTTTTCACAAATGTTGCACGTTCCCTCCGAGCACGATTCGCCATTTGTGAATGCTGCTTCTGGAAATTGGTAAGCGTTCCTGAAACTTCGGTAACCAGGTTTGAGATGAATTTTTTCTGATCCGCCCTCATTCCGGCTGCCATTTTATCGTGGGAGTCACGGAACCCTGCCTGCATTGATTGGACGTCGGCCTTCATCATCATTGTTTCCCTGCCGATCTCACCCATCAATGCCTGACGGCTTTCCTTAAGCTCATCGATCTCTGCGCAAAGCCGTGTGATGTCATCAGTCAGAGTACCCATTACTACTCCTTTGGTTTATTGGAAGCCCCATTCCATAGAATGAGGCGCCAAGTAACTTTACCGTGTTGATGTGACCGGGAATGAGTCCGGGAGTTGTGGGGGGCTGAACCCCCCTTTCGGAGCTTCCCGGCGGCACAATCATCACGCAGGAGCGGCGGCGCTTGCGGTGAGTCCAATTGCCTCAGCATACTTCAGGTAGGTTTCTACCGAGGCGATGACCACTCTGGCTTCAACTGACAGCAATTCAATACCTACGAGAGAAACTTTGGCCCAGGCATCAATTACGATACCTTTATCGAGGATCCTGTCTACAACCTCAGCAAGACTTGAAGAATCGGTAGATTTCGCTATCTTTGCCATTTCAGCCCTCCACAGTAAATTTGTTTTGTTTTGCCCTGCGGCTTTTTTTGTTCGGCATGCCTGCTTTACACTTTTGCCAGTTCCATGCCAATCAAGACTTTTTTTCCATGCTGTATTGAGAGAAATTGGCTGTCTAATACAAAGCTGGTGCGCGGTTCCTGTGTTATATTGGGTGCTAACGACTGTAGGAGCCGTTTAGGATAGAACTGCCAATCCTGCGATGGATCGTTTCTCCGCGTGCGTTTCCATTCAGTGAGCGCGGTACGAAAGCGGATTCCGTAAATGCAACAGCATATCTTTGGAGGGTTTTTAAGAGCTGAACTGCGTGAAAGTTAGGTTTGAAGCTGCTTGGCGCATGATTGATCGACGGCTTGTTGCGCAGCCTTTAAATCCGGAGCATCCCCGTGACGAGGTACTGGAAATCAGGAGCGTCTCAGTTTTGTTGACTCACTCCTGAAATCTGGATCTTGATCTAGGGTCCGGTTTCTATAATCTGGAAATTGGTCATTATTCCGAGGTGCAATTTTTCTGTGAAGGCTGGGAATTGTGTATGGCTTGCTTTATATCGTTGTGCAGGAAAGGTTTGGGAATGAAGTCACAGATCAATTCTTCCGCAAGCGCTCTTTGTACGGTCGGTTCATCCTTGTAGCAAAATCCTGAGATCATAACTATTTTTAAGGAGGAATCTATGTCGCGTAGCATCTGTGCCAATTCGATCCCTTCCATATCATCCAGCTTAAGATCGATAAACGCCATATAGAAATTGTGCGAGTTAACGAGTTCAACTGCTTCACGTCCACTCAGGGCTTTCTTTACGGCATAGCCGTTTTGTGCAAGAACATTTTCCAAAATCCAACACATATCGGGCTCATCGTCGACTATAAGGAAGAGCTTTTCCCCTTCATTCATTCGAAATCCCCTTGATAATAGGAAGTCGTACCGTGAAGGTAGACCCCTGACCGACCGTACTGTCCACTGTGAGACTTCCGGAATGCTGTTTTAAAATTGAGTAGCAGATAGATAGCCCCAGACCCGTGCCTTTGCCCACCGGAGCCAGTGTAAAGAATGGATCGAAAATATTTTCGAGTTCGTCCTTGGGTATTCCATGCCCGGTATCCGAAATGCCTATGATCACCTCGTCCTCGATATTTGTGACTAGGCCGGTAATTGTTCCACCGTCCGGCATTGCGTTTATCGCGTTCAGGAAAAGGTTGAGAAAGACCTGTTGAAGTAGACTCGGATTGCCTTTAACCATTGATTCCGAAATATCGGATTGGAAGCATACCGTAATCTTCTTGAGTTTTGCCTGATTCTCGACCAGTTTGATCATCTCATTCAAAGTGGTGATAATATTTACTTCCGACATGTGAGCATCAACCGACGGCCTGGCAAATCTTAGAAGATTTTCTATGATAACGGATGCTTTCTGGATGTTTGCTATGATTCGATCAACGCATTGGCGGTTAAATTCAGTGTCCAGCCCCGCTTCACTCAAGAATTGGGCAGCCGAGTAGCACACCGCCAGGGGGTTTCGTACCTCGTGTGCAATTCCTCCGGCCATAACTCCGAGAGCCGCAAGCTTTTGGGACTGTCTCAGCTGCCGTTCAAATTTTCTCTGTTCACTCAAGTCTCTACCTACCGCCACCAAACCTATGAGACGGCTCCTTTCGTCCTTCATCGGAGAAAATACCCAGCTTATTGGAATGCGCTTTCCGGAACTTGTGAGCATTTCATACTCTCCGGTTTGAGAATTTGTTCCCGAGCTGAGCTTCTTGAGAACTTCCTTAAGTTCTTCCCGATGTTCAGGTACGCACCAATTAATGAAAAAAGTTTTGTGTACTTCCCTGAACGAGTAGCCGGATAAACGCTCCGCAGCTGTGTTCCAGGTAAGGACTCGACCTGATGAGTCGGCGGAAAGGACGATGTCGGTTGCGCTTTCAACAACACTGGCCAAGTGACGTTCAGCCCGTCTGACTTCTTCGCTAAGTCTTACTTGCTCGGTAACATCCTCCATAAGAATAATGGCATTTTCGACCTGACCCATCCAAGAGAATGGAAGTATGCTGTAGTAGTAGATTGTCATCGGAATACCGGGGGCTCGATAGGTCATGCGTTCCCCTCGGGTGGCGGTCCCGTCTTCAAACAATCTGCGAACTCGCCTGGACATATCCATGTATTCTATGATTGCCGTCGGCAGGACCTCACTGAGCCTTCTTCCAATTGTTTCCTCGGTTCTGCGGAGACTTTTGCGCAAGAAGTTACGGTTTGCGCACACGATGCGCATGTCTCGGTCAATCAACAGTACAGAAGACGGTATCGTCTCCATAAGCATTTCGAAAAGCTTCGCGTGTCTGCCTTGAAAGGTTTCTTCTAAGACTTGTTCCTTATCCATGATTGTACCCAAGTCGAATGAGAGCGGAATTGCACCCAGATGGAGCAATATTGAAGTTAAAAGGGAGGTTGCTTCTTCAGCGCATCTTCCGGCAAGACAAAGTTGTATGGTGGCCAAGGGCCGCTTAACATTATCTGAATACGTTCCTTCGGAAGCAAATCATATGCTTGTCGGAATGGTTCTACTGAAGATCTTGGCACTAAATAGTAAAGCGATAACAGCGCAGCAGCGGATTGACTATCATGCTGCTTCAATTTCGAAACTTCACTTCGAGACTTTGTAAAGAGTCCTCTGAATTGAGCATGAATCGGCTCTTCAAGCTCTGTTTTGAATCGAAGTGATTCCAGGTCATCCTTGTATTTCGATTGCTTGGTTGCCAAGTAAGAAGCTCCCGGACCGGACGTTTTCATTCCGGACCATTTTTGAGCCGACTCAATTTCAGGAATGAGACTGTTTACATTGAGAATGATTCTTAAACCCATTTCCACACAGCCGTGCAATTCGTCCAATGTGTCTACGTATCTATCGTATCGGTTCTTTAGCAACCGCAGCACGTCTTCTTCCCTCGAAACCAGGGTCCCGAAACGTAGAGGAATTACCGTGATTTGATTGTTGAGACTCTCTATAACACGGTGGTAGCTCATCAGCGTTGTGGGATCGGTGGATGCCGTTCCCTCCGAATGAAGAGAAACCGCAGCTCCCAATCCATCAAAATCGATGATGAAGACGGGGCATCCCCCTATTCCCAACTCAGTTGGATTTGGCCCCTCACCTCTCTTATACTTCAATATGCAGTACAGCAAGAACTTCACTGATCCAACTCCATAGAAAGTGAAGGAGAAAAGCTATATGGGGGCCATGGACCGGTAAATGTAAAGAAAAGCCCTTGACGATTGAATTCTGAATTGGCCGTGTTCACGCGATCGATTAATGTTTCTATCCGGGACCGATCAACGAGAAAGGCCCAATTCACAATAGTTGGAATCTCCTCATCTGAAAGGGGAATGACTTTGCGTCGCATAGATTGTGATGAACATTCTATGAGTTTCTCCGCAATTGAATTGCACTTTTGAGTCACCCAGGAATTCAGTTCCTTCTCGGCTTCAACTTTGATTTGACGCTCTTTGAAATGACGCATTCCCGGAGATAATGCGTTGAGTTTGTCCGAATGTGCAGCCAGCCTTTCAGAATAAAGTATATCCAGAGCATTTGTTTTGGACAAACAGCCCTTAACGGACCATTCTTCTTTGTTTTCCAGATCGTTTAAAGCTTTGTAAATTTGAGTCAAGTTGCCGTTAACCAGATCAAGTATAGTTTCAATCGACGAAAAAAGGCTCCCGAAGCGAGCGGGAATAACGGGTGAATGTTTCATCACCTGTTCAATAACTTTCTCATGTCTCAAAATTTTTGGAGTCATCCATTCAAGATCTTGAAGATTCGACTCCGCGTCAGCGCCGAGGAATTCATCACCCGGTACTCGGCTATATATGGCCGCAATTTCCCCCGCATACCCTATCCGCAATTCTTCGCTTTCATATATTCCGGTTCCCGTAATCATCGGCAGGGCTGAAGCCCTGGCCAAGCAATAGAGATAAAAAGGGCTCTCCATCTTATTCCTCCAGCAGCTCATCTAAAGCGGCCTGGACATCATCCTTGTCGATTACAACTTTCACATCGGCACTCCGGTCCTTCACCAAATCCGCCACCGCTCTCCGGACTGCCGCCAAAGCAGCTTTATTACATACGGCTGCTATTTCCGCCCCGCTGAATCCCTCCGATTTCTTTGCAAGTTCAGCAGGATCAATTCCTTTCCCCAAAGGTTTATTCCTGAGGTGGACCCGGTAGATTTCGGCGCGATCAGTTTCTTCAGGTATGGTCATTTCTATGATTTCGTCAAATCTTCCCGGCCTTATTACCGCAGGATCCAACATATCCAGCCTGTTTGTAGCTCCGAGCACCAGCACTCCCGAAAGTTCCTCGATCCCATCGAACTCTGCGAGAAACTGGCTCAACACTCGTTCTCCCACATGTGAATCCGTTGATCCCCCGGACCTTGTGGGGACAAGGGCGTCGATTTCGTCAAAAAATACTATGCAGGGAGATGCCTGGCGTGCTTTCCTGAATACTTCTCTCACTCCTTCTTCCGATTCACCCACGAATTTTGACAGCAATGCAGGCCCTTTGACTGAAATGAAATTCACTTTGCTCTCGTTGGCGATTGCTTTAGCCAGGAGCGTTTTACCGCACCCCGGAGGACCGGCCAACAGGATACCTTTCGGGGGCTTTGTCCCTGCTTGTACGAATACCTCCGGATACTGGAGAGGCCATTCAACAGCTTCAATCAGCCGAGTTTTTATTTTGCCGTGCCCGCCGACGTCCTCCCATTTGACATCGGGAACGTCTACGAAAACTTCTCTGATTGCCGATGGTTCAACATCCTTCAGAGCGGTAACAAAATCATTCATGTGAATTTCTAATTTTGACAGCTGCTCATAGGGTATTCCTGCCATCGCGAAATCAATATCCGGCATGATTCGCCTCAGACAGATCATTGCGGCTTCGCGACAAAGCGCTTCAAGATCAGCCCCAACAAATCCGTGAGTCATTCCCGCCAGGTGGTCCATATCGACGTCTGACGACAGAGGCATTCCACGGCTGTGAATCTCGAGTATTTCGAGCCTGCCCGGCTGATCCGGAATGGGAATGGCGATTTCACGATCAAATCGTCCGGGCCGTCTGAGAGCCGGATCAAGGGCATTCGGTATGTTTGTGGCTGCAATTACGATGAGGTTTTGACGCCTGTTTAATCCATCCATCAGTGCGAGTAACTGTGCTACCACACGCTTTTCTACATCGCCGACAACCTTCTCACGTTTGGGAGCTATTGCGTCGATTTCATCCAAGAATACGATGCTTGGTCCTTTTTGGCTCGCTTCAGCAAATATCTTTCGCAGATGAGCTTCACTTTCACCATAGAACTTGTGAATAATTTCCGGCCCGCTGACGGTGAAAAAGTTTGCCTCAGTTTCATTTGCAATGGAACGTGCGATCAATGTTTTGCCGCATCCCGGAGGTCCATGCAGGAGGACACCTTTGGGTGCGTCTATACCCAGACGCTCAAAGACTTCAGGGTATCTCAACGGCAGTTCTATCATTTCTCTGATTCGGTGAACCTGAGACTTTAATCCCCCTATGTCTTCATATGACAGTGTTCGCGTACGCTCCCCCTCCTGGGCTTTACCAATTACCAGTTGGGTAGTAGGAACAATAATAACCGGCGAACGAGGTGTGGCGGCACCGATTTGAAAGTCGGCCGAGCGACTGCCAAAAAGGGTAGCCCTGATTAAGTCTCCTTCTACTATCGGAAGTCCATCCAACAATCCACCAATGTATTTAATATCTCTTTCGGATGGAGTAACGTTGGTCGGCATCAGCACTACTCTTTCAGCAGGGCGGCAGGTTACTTTCTTTACCGATACGTTTTCATCAACCTTCGCTTTCGCGTTTTGCCGCGACAGCCCATCAAGCTGGACTCGTGATTGTCCACGCATATCCATGTACGCCGGCATTGCCTTACAGACGGTAGTGCGCTTCCCTGTTATTTCTACTATGTCGCCGATTGATGCACCCAATTTTTCGAGATCACCTGGATCCATTCGGGCATAAGCCCGCCCCACGTCTTTGCTTAAGGCTTCTGAAATCTTTAATTTTCTGCTGGGTTCTTCGTTTTTTGCCATATTTGTCTCCGTTTCAGTTCGGAAACTTCATTTCAAGTATGCCGTTATTGCAAGTAATCACCATCTTTTCTCGCGATACGCTCCTCGGCAGCAGCATCTCTTTGTTATATTTTTTATCGCCTCGTTCCGCAGAAATGGTGACTACATCGTCCTGAACATCCACTTTCAAATCCTTCGGCCCTATTCCCGGCATTTCGGCTACCAGCAAAATGTGATCGTCTTCTTCAAATATGTCTACGAGGGGTTCTCTAACTTCTTGAACTACTGTTTGCCCGGATTTAGAATCCTTTTTTATATTTCCGAAAGGTTCAACTTTGACTTTGTCGTTTCCAAGCCCAACCTTCACATTGAACCCATATACGCCCTTCAATTGCTTGCCCATATCAGGGATTTCACCTGTTCCCGACAATTCTTTGCCGGTCTGAGCGAGATCATTGAGCTTCTCCACAAGCTGAGTCAAACCCCCTAAGAAACCATCGAGCCCTCCCCCGGAGTCTTTGCTACTCTTTTTCATCGTGCTCCTCCGCATGGAATACAATCCCATACTGCTTGGCTTTGGAATGAATTGTTTTGTAGTCGATGTGCAATAAACGAGCCGCTTCGGCCTTATTGCCGCCGGCCTTTTGAATGGCCCATTTCAACACGCGAGTCTCCAGTTCCACCGTGTTCCTGCGGAGTATTTCCTTGAGTGACAGCCCCTCCCATTCAGAGACCCCAACCTTGGGGATCTCTTTGTTATTGGCGGGCTTTACTCCCTTAAGTACTAGGTGTTCCGGTCTTATGATGTCGTCTGCCTGCAGGACGGCTCGTCTGACCGCAGCCCGGAGTTGCCTCACGTTCCCAGGCCAGTCGTGTTCCAGCAGCATGTGCAGTGCAGAATCGGAAAATCCCTGAACCTCTTTATTGAGTTCCGTGTTGGTTGCTTTTACAAAACGAT